>MUGE01000104.1:0-5334 GCA_002900545.1 Thermoplasmata archaeon M11B2D
TATGTATGGATAAGAATTATTTAAACGAGTACCTATTAAGGTATACGAATTTCTCAAGTGGGAACCGTTCCGGTCGTTGTTTTTCAGCCATGATTTGTTTCTCAGAAAGCACAGGATTGATAGTCGTTGAATGCTTCCCGACGATGATCAAGGTGATGACTTCGATATCATCAGGAATGTCAAGGATTTCTCTTGTTTTCTCCGGGTTGTATCCTGCGATAGGATGCGCGACTAAACCAAGTTCCGTGGCACGAAGGATAAGAAACGCGGTCGCCATCCCGGTATCGAATTGATGATAGACCCGATCACCAATAATACAATCAAAATCCTTCTTACTAAGGACTGCAATAATCATCGAGGCGCTCTTTGCCCAGGCGTTGCCTTTCGGGAACACCTCATGCATCTTCTGTAACATCTCATGGTCAAAAACAAAGACAAATCTCCATGATTGATTATTATTACATGATGCGGAGAGCTGTGCACATCCTGCAAGATCTCGTATCAGTTCTTCTGTGATAGCGACTGGTTCAAGGGATCGGTACGCTCGTCTTTTTTGGATTGCTACTTTTACATCCATATTCTCCACCTGCGGTAATGATTGTTTTACAAAATGATAGTACACCTGGGTCATTAATATTTTCTTATCATCCATGGAAACGAAAGAAAACTATAAGATAGTGTGATACTATTTCCTTTCTCATGGCAATTGGATTTGCGTTGTTAAGCATAAGCCCTCTTCATGAAAAAACGGTGTATGAAAAGCTCACCCATATCTCAGAGATTGTTGAGGTTCATCCACTTTTCGGGGAGTTTGACATACTTGTGAAAATTGAGGCATCTGACATAGATTCCATTGGAAGCATCGTAATCAATAAGATCCGATCGATTCAGGGTGTGATGGATTCCAAAACCTTGATCGGTACAAAGAGTTTATCTGGATAAGGTATCATGGTCCTTTCTATAAGACAAAAATAGGACGGTATACGTACTCTTTTTTCATCTTTTTATCGTATTGGACTTTTATAGAGATACTTTTATGTATGAGAACTTCACATGTCTGCATAAGGGGATTTTCCATGAAAAGACACCATGCATCAGCCATTTTGCTTGCATTTGTTCTTCTTTCACCTCTATCTGTCGCAAATACGTACAGGCAGAGCATGAAAAACGATACGTTCGAACCTTCAGCCAAAACCACTATCTACGTCGATGACAACAACACTCAAGGACCCTGGAACGGCTCCTATGAATACCCATTTCAATTCATAAACGACGGCATCCTACATGCTACAGACGGTGATAGCGTCTATGTGTTCAATGGCCTATACCTCGAAACAGTCTTCATCAATAAGTCTATTTCTATAAGAGGACAGGAACAGGACAATACCATCATCGACGGACAAAACAATGGGTCTGTTGTTATCATTACCAAGGACAACGTATACATCAGGCGGTTTACAATACGAAACTCAGGTGGATGCAGAGGAGATGCAGGGATCTCTATTATCGCAAATACGACCACTGTCACTGAATGTACCATCTTTAGGACACGCGCTGGTATCTCTACGCAGAATACGAGCGACACCATTATAGATTCTAGTCGGTTCCATACTAACGGGTTTGGTATATTAATCTCTCAATCTGCCTTTGTCACCATTGATCAATGTACATTTTATCATAACGGCATCGGAGTGTTTTGTTATGAAACGCAATTGATTACGATTACGAACTCTTACGCTGACACAAACGGTATCGGATTTCTCTGTGAACGATCCACAAACATTCATATCTCAGCGTCGGCCGCCCGTGATAATGATGATAATGAAGGAGGGATGTTTTTCGTCGACTGTACATTTATAGATATCATCAATTGCTACCTTGTCCATAATGGCTTTGGTGTCAATCTCGTGAATTCCTCGGCTTGTTACATTGAGCAGTGCAATTTTTCGCTTAACACCCATTTTGCGTGTAAGCTTAGAAAGGTAGTGGCAAGCGTTATACTAAAAAACTGTATTTTTACAAACAATCTTCGCTTCGGACTATATGTCCAGAATAGCATGTTTACAATATCCTGGAGTAACCTTTACAAAAACGAAAACTATGGATTATTCGCCCAATCCTCAGTTATCGATGCGAGGTATAATTGGTGGGGATCTTTGAAAGGACCAGCCCATAGTGGTCTAACAAGGGCAGATCGCGGGACATGGAACCCCCGTGATATTAGCTATCCTCCTTGGCTTACCTTCCCGATGCCTGATATCGGGCCCACCTGGGACCTTGACAAAACATTCGAGAAACCGACCTACTCGAACCCTGAGCCAGGGCGTATTGTATTTCCAGATCCTGATACCGATGGAGATGGGGTACCGGACTGGTGGGAAGTCAAATGGGGGTACAATCCAGATTTCTGGGAGAATCATTCTCAACTTGACCCTGATAACGATGCATTAAATAACATTGAGGAATGCTACATGGACCAGTATGGCTCTGATCCCTTTAAAAAAGATGTATTCCTTGAGTTCGATTGGACAGAATCCATTATCGCAGATGCCACAAACAAACCCCCGGAACAAGAGGTTGGACAAATGATCGATGCATTTGCACGGCATAACATCACTTTGCATGTTGACATCGGGGAACTTGGCGGCGGAGAGATGCTTCCTGTTTACTCATTTGTCTCATATGCAGATATCATCGACCTGTATTGGGACTATTTTCTTCACAATGAGCTAAACAACCCACGACAACGTATTTTCCATTATGGGATCATCTGCGATTATTCGGAAGGACCAGGATTCGCGGTGATTGGATGGAACCATCTCAATGCATTTATCATTGGATCACAGTTCTTAGCAGAGAAATATCCTCAGCATCGCAGAGAATGGGTGACGCTGACATCAGCGATGCACGAGCTGGGACATACCCTTGGTCTTCTTGTCACTACATTTAATGGAATTGATAACCATATGGCGATGAACCCAATCTATAAAGAATTCTGGATTTATAGTAGGTATAAAAGCATGTTAAATTATTTGTACACCTTTGCTATGATGGATTTCTCTGATGGCTCCCGTGGGTTTGGGGATTATAACGACTGGGGGAACCTTGATTTCTCTTTCTTTAAAAACACGAATTTTTGTTACCCTGTCTAATCAATCTTCCTTCCACTTCGTCAGCACGACCCCTGCGATGAAGAACACTGCAGCAAAGATAAGGACGATGCCGGTGTTAATCAACGCCTCTGTCTGATTCATGTAAATCATCGCGTTACGCAACCCTTCATTGACATAAAACAATGGTAACGCACGGGCGATTACCTGGATGACCTCCGGCATCGCCTCTACAGCAAAAAAAGTACCTGCAAGAAACATCATAGGAAAGCTAATCGCCCCAGCCGCCATATCAGCGGTTTCCTCTTCTTTGACAAATCGACCGATGATCATCCCGATGCCTGAGAAGAGAAAACTTGTGGCAACGATGATGACTATCGAAAGCAGGCTGATATTGACCTTTATTCCAAACGCAAGGATGCCAACACCGATTGCCACTGAGGTCGAGATAAACGCCAAGAACAGCATGAACAGCATCTTGGCAAGAATCCATTCAGACCGGGTGATCGGTGTAGTCAGTAACTTTCGTAAAATACCGTCTTTCCTGAATTTTGTGTTCCTTTCTATGCTACCGTAGATGCTCTGCTGCATGATAGTAAACCCGATCATGCCTGGGATGAAAAAATCAATAAACCCGAAATTCTCCGTAATGGTGCTTTCCTCCTGGATGCCCACCACAGTTCGTCCCTGAGAGATTTGCATGTTTAGTCCTTGCAGTACACTAGAAATGACGCTTCGTAACACCTGATTGGTCTGCTGTTCTGTCGGGTCGAAATAGTAGGTTAGGTTCACCTTGACAGATGGATCGACATATGAACTTATGATTGCATTTTTATATCCTTGTGGAATGACAATAAGGTTCTTGACGTTGTTCTTCTTTATGTATTCTGTGATCGGTTCAGTCGTCGTAACATTTGTAATAGAAAGGATACCTGTTTTATTAAGCGCATCCACAAACCCATGAGACATGTCTGTATCATCAAGATCCTGCACATATAACGTGTATTTCCCTTCCCCCATCCCTGAGAAGATCGCCCCAAACAAAAGGATAAGCATCACTGGAAAGAGCAACGACCAAAACACTGTACCTCTGCTCCGTGTCCAGCTACGAATGTTATAGAGGAAATCAATTCCAACTATTTTAAAATTCATGGTTCCGCCTCCTCCATAAGTCGTGCCCCTGTCAACTGCAGAAACACTTCTTCAAGGTTCGAGCCTCTGATATCCACGCCATCATACTCTATGCATTCATGGCGGAGTTCTGAGAGGATCTCAAGGACCTTCTCTTTATAGTCGATTTTCACGGTTAAATCTCCATTTCCACTGGAGTGGACCTCGAATCCTTTCTCCCTTAAATGATGGAGCGCCTCGTCTGACCGACAGTTTTTGATGTATAAGGTCGTTTTCTCACCGTATCTTGAGAGGAGTTCTTGCAGTGATCCTTCCGCGATGATTTTGCCTTTATGGATGATTGCGATATGATCAGCTAGGTGTTCAGCCTCTTCCATGTAATGCGTGGTGAGGAAGACGGTTTTTCCCTTGTTCCGTAGGTCAGCGATCACCTGCCAGACTTCCCGTCGAGCTTTTGGGTCCAACCCTGTCGTTGGTTCATCAAGAAACACAATCTCAGGGTCATTTACCAGCGATAAAGCAACACCGACACGTTGTTTCAGTCCACCGGAAAGGTTCCTGTATAGTTTTTTCTCATGGGACCGCAGATCCATCGCCTCAATGATTTCATCGATATCCATTCGTTTTTTATACAACTTTGAGAAATACGTAAGTGTCTCACGGACGGTGAACCGTTCAAAGGAATGGAATTCCTGAGGAAGAATGCTGATACGCTCTTTAACCAGATTAAACCCGTTCTTTATGTCAACGCCAAGCAGTTTAATCGTGCCTGCGGTTGGTGTCCGTATTGATTCTATCATTTCGACCGTTGTTGTTTTGCCTGCTCCATTTGGTCCAAGGAACGCAAAGATTTCCCCTTTCTTTACTGTAAAGGAGATATCGTTTACCGCAATAAGATCTCCATAGACTTTTTTCAGATGCGAGATTTCTATGGCTACCGTCTCACTCTGGTCAGAAGCAGGGATTGTGATACGGCCTTGTACATGGCATGATGCGCAGGAGACGATTTTGGTTTCTCCAGGGTTCCCATAGAAAGATGCAATCTTACCACAGTTTGGACATTTGAAACGCCATTCCATCATTTCCTCTCACG
>MUGE01000105.1:0-5332 GCA_002900545.1 Thermoplasmata archaeon M11B2D
AGGTCTTTGTGTCAATGTTTGTTAGATACATATAGACAAGACCGATAATAACGGTCATGGCAAATGCGAAAAATACTGTGATGATCCCCCAGAGAAGCGCACGGTCCCATCCTTGTTTTTTCAGTTGTAATCTTGCGAACATCTCTTTTAGAGAGAGTCGATTGACAAGCGTGTACCAGAGGATTGGAACAACGATAAGGCCAATGAATACCAACAGCAGTTGCGTAAAAAGCAGGGAAACC
Source organism: Thermoplasmata archaeon M11B2D (assembly GCA_002900545.1). Classification (GTDB taxonomy): domain Archaea; phylum Thermoplasmatota; class E2; order DHVEG-1; family DHVEG-1; genus SM1-50. Next base: position 243 of record MUGE01000105.1, read on the forward strand.
TCAATGGTTAGCCGTTGAAATGACGTCATGGAATCAGTGTATATGGATGGAATTTGTGGTGAATAGAATAGGGAAAGAACAGGGTAGGCGACAAACAAGGCTAACGATCCTATCAACAGGAGTAAAGCGACAAGATGATGCGGTTTTTTATAATCAAAATCCATGAAATGGGAAGAACAGGCAACAGTACATAAATTTTTGTTTATTGGTCGTTTAGCCTTCGCCGTAGTCTTCCATTTTATGGTGAATTACTGATTGTGTTGTGCGAAGAGGTCAACTGTCCATTAACGAGGAGAGATTGTTGCTAAATCCCAAGCAGGTTGTACAGCAGCGGGAAACGATATTCAAACCATTGGCAGAGTTTTTCCAAGAGGTTCATGAATGGTGTCTTGTACGACAGCGGCATGGTCACAGGTAATGGATCTGACCAGGTGCCTTCGTTTCCATGGATGTCCTTTGCCTTTACTTTGATGGTGTAGGTTCCTTTGCTACTCCAGGTATGTGACGTGCTTATCGTCTGACCTGAGGGGTAGTAGTTACCGTTGTTATCATCCCACTGGTCAACTGTACCGTCACCATCCCAGTCCCAGCCGTATGCGACCGTATAGGACTCAGGATCTGAGGCGTTGGTGCTATAGGTGTAGGATGTTCCGACTGTACCAGATGTCGGTCCTGATGGTTTGGATGGTTTGGTCGGCGGTTGGTTTTGTGTTATAACAACCGTTAGCTGCGGTGAGAACGCACCTTGTTTGCCGTAGATGTCCTCTGCTTTCACCTGTATGTTAAACGTTCCTTGAGTGGTAAATACGTGTGTGATGCTTACTGGTATTCCAGAGGTATAGTAGTTGCCGTTGTTATCATCCCACTGGTCAACAATTCCATCTCCGTTCCAGTCCCAACCGTATCGTAATTTATCAGCTGTTGGGTCACTTGCAACAGTTGAATATGTGTACGAGAACCCCGTAATACCCGTGGTTGGTCCTGTTGGCTGCCCAGGTTTTCCTGGGGCGAGGTTCATTGCCATTGCAGGATCACCGTAGAGGTTGAAATTATACATGTTTGCGTTATCCTGCCAGAGATTCCAGGGGTAGGTGTTATATACGTATTGTTTTGCGTTGTAGAGAGCATGGCCGCAGTCTTCGTTTTTATTTGCTATCCTATCGGTAAAATCATAACAGATTGTTCCATGTCCCCCATGGCTTGGTTGCGTCCAAAACGAACTTGCATAGGAGACTCGTGCTGCTCCGATAAAAGCAGCTGCTCCATTGGTGAGCAGTGACGCACCGAGATTATTTGTTGTTTCTGGATGGGAGACGTAGCAGCTTGCTGCAAACACAATCGGTGGTTGATTGTTGTTAAATCCAGGAGTATTGGTGTTTTGTATCATAATTGGCCAGATGATTTCGCCGTTATTCTCTGGTACTCCATCCCCGTCATCCGTGTTCCAGACTTTTCTACTAGCTGATGTAGAAAGACCATGGGCAGCCCAGTTTACGATTCCCCATCCGGCTGTACCGCTCCACTGTGTTATGATATTTGCATTATTCAAGGGATATGTGCAGGTATAGGGGCATTGGCTGTATCCTTGTTTTTCATACATTGTTGTTATGGTGAAGCCAGAGAGGAGGTTGGTTCTGCATTTTTCCATGACTTCTGCTCCATCGAGCCGTGGGTTTCCTAGGTTATCCTCGTTTGCAAAGTTGTATATCGCTCCAAGGAGCATGGCGTTTTTCTTCCACCCTGTGTATGCATTTTGTTCAAATTGTTGTATCTTTAAGGTGATGCTTGGTACGGTAGATGAGCTGTCAGATGGTATCCGGCCAACAAAGACCTCTGGTGTGAAATCAACACTATCCTGATTTTTTTCACCATAGAATCCATCACCGTCGCTATCCCAGTTGCCTGTAAGATCCGCATAGTAGTAATCGGTTGGTATGTCATGCGTGCCGTCATTATTATGGTTGGTTGGGTCAGGGTAGCAGGTCCGCATCGGAATTGACGCATGTGTGCCAACGATGAGGACGTACTTAATCCCCCAAGAGGCGTAGTTTGCTACCAAAAAATCTCGTATGCTTTTTTGCGTATCTGACGCAGGGTAGTTTGTAAGAATCCAGGTCAATGTCACGATGTTTACATTGTAGCCAATGGTTGTTTTCCAAGTGAAAAAACCCATTACGGATGACGCAAGAGAGCTTGTGGTGATTATCACATAATCATAGGGTTGTCGTAATGGTTCAGTTGCCGTATAATAGGTGCAGATGGAATCATAGTTGTAAATAACCTCTGCAGCGATGTCATCCATTGCTGTGTCTGATAGAAGGACATCTGAGAGTGTTTCAACAACGGTATAATAAATCCGTATGGTGATGTGTTCATGTAGGAAGAGACTCCCGCTCGTAGGAATATAGGTCATTGGAGAGAATCGTATCATCGCCAGTGAGTATTTCCGTAGTTGGCTCATTCCGAGATACTCGTAAATGGTCGGTGGGTATGCCTCGGCAGGTTCGGATTCTGTGTCATCGTTTGGATCTTGTGTGTCGTCATCACTATCCATTACGGGGGCTTTTCGTAGAGTGTATGTTCCTGGGAGCTCTATCGTTTTTTCCGAAAGTAGCTCAGTTGATGTAGCGATGCATCCCGGTGGCAGACCAATAAAGAATGTTTTTGTTGGAAGCATTGAATGTTTAGGAATAAGCAGATTTCCATAGTCTGACATGTGGATTTCTAACGACCCATCAGCTAGATACGTCATAGTATATTCATCAGCGGTGAAGGTCACATCAAGATACCCATCAGTGGCACTTTCAGTTGGTGTTTGTATGAGGGGTTGACTGATTGATCCTCCAACGGGAAATTGCGCAGTACCAAGAATCAACAGCATACATGCACAAAAACAAATGACTGTTTTTTTCACAATAGATTCCTCCATTTGATAAATTAACACAGAACACGTATATAAAATTATACCCTGTGGGGGTTAAAATAGACAGAAACGTATAAGATTCGAGGAAATTCATCAGAAACCTAGAGATACTGGACGTTAAAACAATAGATGGAGAAAATCAGCTTTACGCAAGGATAACGCATGTCGACGCTTCTGTTTCCAAGAATATTTTTAAATATGATATGATGTTACACCGTCTATGCCTCGGGGCCTGTAGGGTAGCTTGGTCCATCCTTTTAGCTTTGGGAGCTAGAGACTCCGAGTCAAATTCGGACAGGCCCGTTTGTTTTTTATGTTGAGATTTAAATCTAAGAAATTCAGCATTAGAAAAATTATCATTACTGGAAGATTTTCTTTTTGTATTCCCAAGATATTCAATCTCGTTATTGTAGTCGCTAATCACTTGTTCAGCAACAACATTAATGGGAATACCATGTGCTTTTTTCCGATTCAACCCCTCGTTTGTTTTGTCGTTTGTTTTTTTTTAATAGGGGTATAGTAGACGCTTGCAGCTGTTCGTTAGTTGATTGTCACAAAGAACAAGAGTACTGATGCGGTTTTTGTCATTTCAAACGTGGAACCATCTACCTCAAGTCGGACGGTAACCAGGGGTTTGCCGATACCGATAATGAACTTGGATTGAATCTCTGTTGTCATCGTTGTGTTCAATACAGGGACCCGCCCTGTTGTTTCTTTGCCAAGTAGCATGAAGCCTCCGTCTAGCGATATGGTCCACGTCACATTAGTCACATCGATGGACCCTGTGTTTTTTATGGTTACCAGGATTCGTCCCAGTCCCCCTTGTATCTCTAGTATATCAAGTAAGGGTGTCGTTTCGATTCGGATCGTATGCGGCTCTGACCAGTCGCTTTCCAGCTCTTCGCTATCTTTTGCCTTCACCTGAATGTCAAAGATTCCTGCAGTCGTCCATGTGTGCGTAGCGGTGACAATAGCGCCAGATGCGTATGGGCCAAGCCATCCGCTGTTGGTTTCATCTCCCCAGTCGAACCAGTAGAAAATGTCATCTTCTTCCGGATCGGTGGTGGATGTTGTAAACTCGTATTCGACATCTGTTTTCCCCTCTGTCGGTCCGTCTGGTGCCACTGGGATTTCCGGTGGTCTATTCGTCCAACCACCAGTGGTGGTGTGAAGAATCACGCCGTTGTCTCCAACGATAAAACCAGCATGTTCATCCAGAAACGTGACGTCGTTAAGATCCAGACTGGTGCCGCTGTCCTGGCTGCTCCAGGTAACGCCACCGTCTTCCGTTCGAAGAATCACCCCAATATCGCCGACAGCAGTTCCAATGTTTTCTGATACGAACCATATATCATGGATTTTTTGGCTGCATGATACAACAGTCCAGGTGTCGCCACCATCAGTGGTTTTATGAATGTTAAAATCGTTTCCTGCAGCATACCCTGTGGTCGTGGTGGGGAAATGGACGTCGTAGAGGGCCGTGGATGTCCAATAGATGGTGCTCCAGCTCCCCCCGCTGTTTGTTGTACGGACAATTGCGCCTTCACCGTTCCATACTGATGCTGTAGCAAACCCGATTGATGCATTGACAAAATGGACACCACGTAAGGTCGCCTCATGATATGATCCGCCTTGTTCAAGGTAGAATACAACATGATGGAAGGAGTTCCACCCATTGTTTGTCTTGGTAACCAATGGTTGGAAAATGGTGTTGACTCCTACGGCAAACCCAAGGGTCGATGTGACCATGTGGGTGCCGTAATATGACGTCATCCATCCGGTTTGAGCGATATTCCAGGTGTCGCCACCGTTGGTCGTTGCGATAATGGTTCCTTCATGGCCAACCGCCACACCGATGGTATCGTTATAGAAGGACACATCCAATAAATTGACGCTTAGACCACATGTTTGAGGAACCCAGGTGGCTCCCGCATCTGTTGTTCGGAGGATGGTTCCTCCGTTGCCCACGACAGTGCCAATGTCTGTTGTGGTAAATGATACTGCATTGAGTTGTTGGGTGGTTCCACTGTTTTGGGATACCCATCCCAGGTCTCGTGTGTTTTTGTCAAGATGAGCGATCATGGTTGCTCCTGGCAATACAAATGCAAGGGTAATAACAGCAGATAGTATAACCTTCGATACAATATTCTTCCTTCGATTCATATCT
>MUGE01000106.1:0-5319 GCA_002900545.1 Thermoplasmata archaeon M11B2D
AGTATCGAAAAAAATCTAGCACTGTTCCTTTCAATCGGGATAGGGAGTGGTATCACAATTGGTAGTGCAATAGGTTCAATACTTGAATATAGGAAAAAGTAGTCGCATCAAATACATTAAAAAAAATTCAAATGTTCGTTTCTTTTCTCCTATCTAGATGAGTATAATCCATTTTTTAGAATACAGAATCGAAATAATCTCAAGTGTTTTATTTTTCATAAACCTTACATGATCACAAATTTTTGCCCCATAGGTTATTTTTTGATCTCTTTGGTTAACGGTAACTTTTTGTAAGGAAACCTGATGTAGAGATAGAACGCCTATGAAGATAGACCCATGGAGTTCGACCACCTACCAGGATTATGCACGGTTGCGTGATGAATTCGGAATTCAGGAATTCTCCGAAGACCTCTGGAAAGACCTGCCACACCCACATCGGTTGCTGCGACGAGGTGTCGTGTTCGGCCATCGGGGTTTTGAAACTATCCATGATGCGATTATAAAGAAGAAGCCTTGGGCGATACTTACAGGGTTGATGCCATCCGGACGCATGCACCTGGGTCATAAGATGGTCATCGACGAGGTCTTATATTACCAGAGTCTTGGTGCAGATATATTCATTGCAGTCGCTGACATCGAGGCGTACGCAACCAGAGGATACAGCCTAAAGGAAACCAAAGAACTTGCGATAAATGAATACATTGCTAATTATATTGCGCTTGGGTTGGACCCAAAACGCAGTCATCTTTACTTCCAATCCAAGCATCAGGATGTGAAAGACCTGGCGTTTCTGCTTGGGAAAAAAGTAAACTGGTCACAGATGGTTGCGACATATGGCTTTGAGGGATCGACGAACATGGCGCATATTTTCTCCCCGTTGGTTCAAACAGGGGATATCCTTCACGTGCAGCTTGAGAAATATGGCGGCATTCGACCAACGCTTGTTCCTGTAGGTGTTGACCAAGACCCACATATCAGACTGAGTCGTGATATTGCTCAAGCACATCGTCTCTACAACGTGACGGTGACAAAAGACGACAAGATCGGGGTGTTCGTTAAGGTTGATACGAACGTTAATGAGCTGCTTGATGCTGCAGAAAAGACTCTACATAGGCTGCAATTTACTGATTTGAAACGCATCACTGATTACAAAGCTATCTATATCAACACCGCAAAACAAGAAAATGTTCCTTCCATCGATGAAGCACTCTCTCGCATCGAACCCTCATTTCATGGATATGGCTTTCTGCAGCCATCGTCTACCTATCACCGGTTCATCACGGGTCTTACGGGGGAAAAGATGTCGTCATCAAAACCGGAGAGCGCAATCTTCCTAACCGATACCCCATTGGATGCAAAGAAGAAGATTATGAACGCGAAAACCGGTGGGGCTGTTACCCTGGAGGAACAAAAGAAAACCGGGGGAAAACCGGATGAATGCATGATCTACGAGCTGTTCCTGTACCATCTCGTTGAAGATGATAACGAGTTAAAAGGCATCTATGAGTCGTGCAAGAACGGGGAATTGATGTGCGGTGTGTGCAAGAAACGAGCTGCAGAACAGATGGAACGACTTCTGCATGATCTTCAAGAGAAACGGAAAAAGGCTACAGAGGAAATCCAAGAGGTCCTTCGAGAACATTATTCATAGGATGTAAAGAGTCCATCATCAGAAACCATTTTTTTAAGATGGGTTTCCAGTTTTCTTTGTTGATGAGAAAATACATTCTTCAGAGAGTGAAACGTGTCTATAGAGGTTGATGCCCGTCCTTGAACCGGGATGGTGAGCCCAAGATCATCCCCTTGCAGTGCGCTGGAAAGGATTTGTTGAGGGGGGATGCCTCGTTGGATATTTAGAAAAATCTTCTGGATGTCCCCTTTGATGATTCCAAAGTCCCCGGATTTTCTGCTCATTTGCTCTTGAATGTCGTCATCGATGTGTCGTGCGAGTTTTGATCCTACCCCTTTGACTTCGAATGGGTTTTTATTGTATTCTTTTAACAGGTAGATACCGATGTGAGGGTGAAAGATATAACAGTCATGTGAAAACAACGACGGGTCCTTGCCAAATGCGGCATGCCATCCGTTTGGATGTTTTTTTCCATCTCGAATGATATCTTTAAGAATGTCATTTCGTGGTTTGATTTTCACACACATCGGTATAGAACAGGAAGATAAGAATATAACGGAGAGGCCTGATACGATTCTCTCGTTATTAAAAAATGGTGTGGAACGATATGTTGATAAAAGAGATCATGACCAGACAGGTGATTACCATTGACGCGGACGCCTCTGTGCTTGAGGCATGTACCTTATACAAGGAGAAGAAAGTGGGATCATTGGTAGTCACCAAAGGCGAGACGTGTGTTGGTATAGTTACAGAGCGAGATCTCATTGAACGGACAATTTGTCAACATCGGAATGCAAAGAAAACAAAGGTACGAGAGATAATGTCAAAGAAAATTAAAGTAGTAGACGCACTTGATACCGTAGAAAACGCTCTTGAGATACTCAAGGAGCATAAAATCAAGAAATTACCAGTGATTTCCTCTGAAAAAGTTGTGGGAATTATCACGATTACCGATATCGCAAAGGCACGACCCGATCTCTCAAAGCGATTTATGGAGTCGTGGATGAAAGTACAGTGGAGAGACTAAAAAAAAAATGTTTTTTTTAAAGATATGTAAACGGTTCTGTACATTTATCAAGTTGTTTTGCGCCGATACGCGTCAAAAGCGTTTCAATTTCTTGTAACTGTTTAGCGTTAACACAGGTGTAGGTAAAGATGATTTCATCGTGCTCATTGAATACGACAAAGGCACTGTCGGCTGAACGATAGACCGCTTTGTAGAGTTCAGAGTCGTGCAGCCATACCCAGATGCGTTCGTTTTTATTTCCTATATGGATCATCTCCTCTCATCAGTTTCGTAGGGTCTGTGCCAACGTTTTCATCCGTTTTGCAACAATAAAATTTCGTGTGATAACCTCGATTTCTTTTGCCTCATCGGCACTTGAGATTTGGCCAACGATTGTTATCATAGGTGTTCACTCCTCATATACCTCTTTGACCGTCTTCTTTAAAAGAGATTGTTGTACAAACGGTATCCAGTATCTGTACAACTAGTACCGAAACCAACACCTCCTTGTAGTGGTTCTTCTCGTTTACAAATTCTGTACAAAACATTTAAATCAACATACTCTGATTCTGGGTAGTAGTGAGGGTGTCGGATGAAAACAATCAATCGAGTCGTCATACCTGTCGATACCACTGATACGTCCAAAATCGCTGCAGAGCAGGGTGCTTTTTTCGCAAGACTGCTCAACGTTCAGGTGTCAATTATTTCAATTAATGATTCACAACAATTTATGTTGTCAAAAGTACTTGAAGAAAAAATAGAAAAAGAAAAACGAAGTTCACTAGAAGAAATTAAAAAAATCATAGAAGATAATGGTGTGATAACAACAACGAAACTGGCTGCTGGCGAACCTGCAGCTGAAATTGTAAAATTCGTCAACGATGATGATTTGATTGTGATGGCAAGCAAAGAAAAGAGAGGGTTTAATAAATTCCTTCTAGGGAGTGTGTCTGAAGAGGTACTAAAGTCCGCTCCATGTACGGTAATGGTCATTAAAGAAAAAACAAAAAAATGGACGGTGGATGACCTTACGTCATTAAATAAAGAAGAATGAAAAAAAGATCAGGTGTCGTCGTCCTTTTTCTTTTTTTCTCCTTTCACCTTGTAGTCCGCATTTATTGTAGAATCATCACCTGACGGATGACCCTGCCATGACTCACCTGATGCTGCTCCATTGCCTGGTTGCTGCTGATGCTGCTGTGCAGCAGCCTGCTGATAAATGGCGGTTGATGCCTTCTGGAACACCTGGGTTAACGCATCGGTTTTCTCCTTGATACGTGTGACATCATCACCAGTGAGTGCTTCACGAAGCTCCTTTAAGGCATTCTCAAGAGCGTCTCTATCCTCTGATGAGAATTTATCCTTCAGCTCCTGCAGTGCCTTCTCCGTGCTATGGACAAGAGAATCCGCGGTGTTGCGTATCTCAATTTTTTCCTTTCGTTTTTTATCTTCCTCTTCATGTTCCTTTGCTTCGTTTCTCATCCGCTCAATCTCAGAGTCAGACAGTTTCGTCGAACCAGTAATCCGAATAGACTGTTCCTTGCCTGTGCCAAGGTCCTTCGCAGAGACATTCAAGATACCATTTACATCGATGTCAAACGAAACCTCGATTTGTGGCATTCCCCGGGGAGCAGGAAGGATGCCGTCAAGATGGAACCGTCCAAGGCTTTTATTATCCATCGCCATAGGTCGTTCCCCCTGCAGGACGTTTATTTCAACACTGGTCTGATTATCAGCAGCGGTGGAAAACACCTTGCTTTTCTTTGTAGGCACAGTCGTATTCCGATCAATTAAGGATGTTGCGACACCACCAAGGGTTTCGACACTCAGCGTCAAGGGAGTGACATCAAGAAGGACAATATCCTTATCGATATCACCAGACATGACCCCTGCCTGTATAGCAGCGCCAATAGCGACACATTCCATAGGGTCAACCTCTCGCTTCGGTTTCTTCCCAAAGATCTCTTCGACGGTTTTTTGTACCAAAGGAATCCGGGTTGTACCTCCGACCAGGACCACATGGTCAATGTCTGATGATTTGAGTTTTGCGTCTTTAAGAGCCTGATGACATGGCTTTCTGCTTCGTTCAACAATCGGTCCGATAATCTCCTCAAATTTCGCTCTAGTAAGCTTTAACTCAAGATGCTTTGGTTCTCCATCCACTACAGTGATGTACGGAAGGTTAATGTCAGTTTGAAGGGTAGAGGAAAGTTCAATCTTCGCAATCTCTGCTGCTTCCAAAATCCTTTGCAAAGTCTTTGGGTCTTTCCGAAGGTCCGTGTTGTATTGCTTTTGGAATTCTTTTGCTATGTTGTCAACGAGCGCCTGGTCCATATCTGACCCGCCAAGCTGCGTATCACCATTAGTGGCAAGAACTTCAAAGACGCCACCACCGACCTCCATCAAGGTGACATCAAGGGTTCCTCCCCCAAAGTCATACACCGCTATCTTATGATCCCCTTCCTTGTCTAATCCATACGCAAGGGCGGCAGCGGTAGGCTCGTTTATAATCCGTTTGACATTAAAGCCTGCAATTGCACCAGCATCCTTTGTTGCCTGTCGTTGATCGTCATTGAAATACGCAGGGACCGTGATGACTGCCTCTGTTACTTTTTCACCAAGGAAATCTTCTGCATCCTTCTTGATTTTCTGAAGGATAAAAGCAGATATCTGTTGCGGGGTA
>MUGE01000107.1:0-5287 GCA_002900545.1 Thermoplasmata archaeon M11B2D
GGGATGGTTCGAACTCTCCATGAATCGTAACGAAGGGTCGCCAAATAAGTTTGTCTCGTAGTATACCCAGCGGATGCACGAGCGACCGATGATGGGAATATTATCCTCTTTTGAATCATGATTTGCCCGTCCAATCTCCTTAATATCTTCCCCAAACACCGCGTCCCAGAACTGCCGATGGAACCGCTGTGAATCCCCATCTGTGCTATAGGACCAGAACCAACCATAACGGGCGTTCATAATGCAGGCAAATGCGCCGTGAGTTGTTTTCACCGTAAAATATTCTGCGATGCAGTCACCATTATCAAAACCCCCAGCCATGCACCCCTGCGAATAGATAAAACATGTGCGGTTCGACGGATTAGTAAGAGCAGTGACATCATAAGTACCCATCTTCAAATTATAGGTATAGGAGGCGTGACCAAGGTGATTGATGATATGGACGCCATTGTTGATGACTGAGATAATCGCTGATTTCGGCCAGTCATACCCGGGAGCATCATATAATTTATTTATGATATACTCATCTGCAGGGATCCCAACCGTAGTGTATCCATCGTCCGATGAGCCATTGACCATTTGATCAAGATAAGCCCCCCCGTAGCTTGCAATACCATAGTTCCCAAGGTATTCACCTGCAAAACAAACCTTCTTCAGGTACTCGTTTGTCGGGTCTTTGTTGATATAGGCAACGGTCTTTGTGACAAAATTATTCACCTCTGTCATGCTCCCGACACACGCTCTGCCGACATAGACCTCCGCAATGAGATCGACATCACCACCATTCTCGCCATCGTTTGGCTCACCCCATTTGCCATCACCATCATAATTATAGGGACCATCAAGACATGCATAGTACAGATCTGAAGGCATCGTGTCCTCATAGTAGGTGACGTTTTCATCCATACCAGAAACCCAGAGGATCGGAGCAGGAACAACATCTGTATCTCCCCCAAGAAGGACATAGTCAACACCCCAGTTCGTATAGGCATCTCGAATATAGTTGCGTATACTTTCGAGAGAGCTACTCCCGATATCGGTAAGTGTTTTAATCACAGTGGTGACACCAGTGGCGTCATGCGCATCTTTCAGAGGTACAAAGCCGCTTTGTAACGCATCAGTCGTGATAATGAGAAGATTATAGGAATCCAAAGGTGTCGGAACAGGGGTGCATTCCTGATGATACCGTGCAGACATCCACGGGTTATCCACTTTCTGATTCACCTGGTCCCTATCAGGGTCAAAACCCCTGTAGAAGGCTGATTGTACACCTGTATGAATGGTTTCCACAGAGACTTCCATACTTGTATAAAACAGCAAATCACCAGTCACAGGGTTGTATTGCACGGGATGCAAGAGCAACACAAGAATCTGATACCCCCGGAACGCATACACACCAACGTTTGTATACAGGTTCCCAGGATACTGCGCATCGGATTGATAAATCAATTGATTCGGAGTCGGAGTTGGAACATCCTCTGACTGTGAAAGAGGGATGGCTTGGCTTGTAGGTTCCACAGGGTACTCTAACCCAACCAACATCCCCTCGCCGACCGTCACTGTAATTCGACTGACCTGTGATTTCGGCGGTAAGAGAAGAAACACTCCTTTTGACGGGATTTTTGGTTCTCCAGCACTGCCCGCAGGAGAGCAGTCCGGCAGACTTACCCGATTGTAGATAATACCAGCAATATCAACGGTTTCAATGCTTGGGCTATCAAAAACATACGTGATTGTTATACGAGCGTCATCCATACCTTGACTTACCGGTGTTACCACAGCAAAAAGCATTAGACACGACATGGTTGCTACAAAAAACTGCCTCTGTTTTAGCATCAAAGCAATGAAATGTTTCTTCATATGATCCCCTATATCTATTATAGGTATAGAGTCTTCATATATATAAAATAATGGGAAAAGATGTCGAAAATCCGTATATCGCAAAAAAAAAATCAACCAAGTACTTAGGACTGTTTCTCCCTCCTTGTTTTTATACAGCCTTCTTTCAAGATAAAAAAAGGTTCTTTGTTGCAGAGGGACTTTGGAATAGGACTAAGGCGCTATATGCGTTTGAACCCACGTGATACAAACTGCGTGATTGAAAGGACCATACGATCCCGCCGGTAGCTCAGTGGAAGCGTACGTCCCTCGCCCCATGTTTTTTTCTTTTGGATTTCCGAAAGAACCGTATCAACCCGCAGATCCGTTGAATCAACCACTGTATACGCATACCCTGCATAGAACGGGTCATGCGTATCGCTTCCACCCGTACCCCCAAGGCCATACGAACGGGCCACATTCGCGGTCTTGAGGTTTGTCGCAGGGACACTACAACCATTAAATACTTCAATTGCTGCTACCTTTGTTCGTATTGCCTGTAGTTTTTCTATTTTAATACCGGAAAGCAACCGGAAGAGATGAGGAACAATCGGTATGCCGCCACCATCAAGGATACAGTCAACGGTTTCTTCTACAGACTGACCCGGACGGATAGGCTCCTTGACATTTAACCCAAGGATATGCCCATCCTCAGTGGAAACCTCAATCCCAGGGATGACAACAAAATCGGTTGGCATAATCTTTTGTATTTGACGGTACCCCTTAATCGTATTATGATCCGTAAGAGCCATCCCCTGAAGCCCTCGCGCCTGTAACGATCTGACAAGATCCTCAGGGGTGCCAATGGCATCATGTGAAAAGCAGGAATGAATGTGTAAATCTAATTTTAACATCAGGAAACAACCGCTGCTACATGGTAGATAGCGTTCCTATTAGAAATTTACGGTGCCACACGAAGTGTCTCTGTTGATCCAGAAGGATGGAATAAAAAGAAAGCATTAAATAACCCACCGGTATTGTCGCGACTTGGGAGAGGCAGATTTATGCTATTCGAAAAAAACAAACAGTTAAGTATTCATCGCTTTGGTGAGTTAGAACTTGTTGACCAATCTTTGTTTTTTATTTGTACAAACAGACGAGACAACTGACCGCATTCCCCTGGAGTTTTCTGCGTACTCCATAAGAAAGATATTTAAGCGTTTATCTCATAACAACTGCAACATAATCGAATTTTAAACGGGTGATGTGGAATGGTACGATTTGGGATGGAGCAGCAAGTATCAACAAATGATAAACGAATCCAGACAGGAATAGAAGGCTTAGACAGTCTCCTCCAAGGCGGCTATCCGCAAGGGAGTGTCACCTTAGTCGCTGGAACGCCAGGCGCAGGAAAAACCATCGTGTGTTTCCACTATATAAACGCAGGTATTACAAACAAAGAAAAATGTTTATTTTTAACCTCAGATGAGCGGATTTCAAACCTGGTTCATCAAGCAAAAAAATTCGGGTTTGATTTTGATACAGCAGTAAAAAACAGTCTGTTAACATTCATGTTCCTTGATCTGGAGAAACAAACGATTCATAAACAGATGGAAGAGGAAATCCGACTAGGAGCATATTCACGGGTCGTCCTTGACTCACTTACGCCCCTCTCAGAGTTGCCAGTTTGGGTGGTGAACCGGGGGTCCGAGATCATCCCGCCAGAGAGCACCGTGGCAAACACACCACTGCCTGTTGATTCAATTCAGGCTACTCGGATGCATGTGCGCAGAATTCTGCGTATCCTTGAGCAGGATTCATGCACCGCACTGGTGACATCAGAGATTTCTGAAGGATCCCGGAATCTTTCCAGGGATTCTGTCTCCGAGTTTCTTGTTGACGGCATCCTTGTCCTTGATGTGGATCCTTCGATGGACCGCAGGAAGCTAGCGATACGGAAGATGCGGGGGACGAAACATACATTAAAACCACGTGATATTGAAATTACTAGTGACCATGGCATCCGGATCGTTTAAATCATCCCTGTAAGGGAAAACATAAAAAATCGATTCTTCGTTACCTAGCTACTATGACCGAACGAGTCCTTCCTAGCCCCGAGCTTCACACACTTTTTGTCTCAAGGGAGGTAAGTCATTGCCCCTTAATCGCAGAGATACTTGCGATTGGCAAGACGTTGCAAACCCTCGGACTGCCCGAGAAAGAAACAGGGATCATGAGCCTGGACTACGGAAAACGTCTTCTTATTAATGCAAAAAACGCTGATGTAAAAACCATGACACAACAGGACGTCGTTGAAATCGTTGACTATGACCCTTTGAAAAACATCATGATGGTCATAGGAGCAACAGATCCCTCATCCGAAACCCCGGTTCACTGGATCATCCAAAAAGCACGTCATGATATCAATGTGCTGCTTCAGATCAATAGTGTGCTATTGTTTGAGAAATGGAACCACAGCCTTCCAGCAACGGAGAAGGACACAAAACCATCAAGCCTTGAACGCGCCAAAGAGCTACTACGGATTTTGCAGAAGGGAAGAATCATCCTTATAAAAAACGAAGGAATAGTATTTGGTGGGATAAACGTAAAAGAAATCCATGACGCCCTGCACAAGTATCTTGGGGGGTTCCCATGAAAGTCAATGGAAGAGACTATCGATCGTTATGGCAGGATGGAAACGTCGTACGGTTCATCGACCAGCGGAAACTTCCCTTTAGCTTTGAAATCTTCACCGCAAGAACCGTTGAGGATATTGCTTTTGCCATAAAAGAGATGGTGGTTCGAGGAGCCCCTGCTATCGGCGCTGCTGCAGCCTATGGGATGGCCTTAGGGGAGAAAGACCCAGAACACGCCGCAGGGATGTTACAATCAACACGTCCAACCGCATACGACCTCTTCTACGCAGTGGAATACATGATACAGGCGATCACGCACGCAGAAGATGTTTTTAATGCAGCATCAACGTATGTTGACCACATCATCACCCAGTGCAAGAACATCGGGGATCACGGGGACACGCTCATAAAAGACAACATGACCGTTCTTACGCATTGCAACGCGGGAGCGCTAGCCACCGTAGACTATGGTACTGCATTAGCCCCACTGCGAATCGCCCATGAAAAGAAAAAGAAGATATTCGTGTATGCGGATGAGACACGGCCACGGCTCCAAGGCTTGCTGACCGCCTGGGAGCTTACCCAAGAGGGGATCTCTCATGCATTAATCCCAGATAACGCTGCAGGGTATTTTATGAAAAACAAAGAAGTCGATATGGTAATCGTCGGTGCGGATAGGATAGCCGTAAACGGTGATTTTGCAAACAAGATAGGGACCTATGAGAAGGCAGTATGCGCAAAGGAAAACAACATACCGCTCTATGTTGCTGCGCCCCAAAGCACCTTTGATCCTCACATACAAAACGGGTCGCAGGTCGTCATCGAAGAACGCA
>MUGE01000108.1:0-6802 GCA_002900545.1 Thermoplasmata archaeon M11B2D
AGTGTTCTTTTCTCCTTTGTCGCGGTCTCTACAATTTTTTTGATAATCTCTGTATGCGCAGGTGTTTTGATATCAAGCTCCTGCGGGGTTTCATAGAGCTGTTCCAAATGTCGCTCATAATGGTAAAGATACATGTAGGATTCAACCGCTTCATCAGGAGATGCATAAGTCGGGATATTATTTCGATTCAGAATCTCTCGCGCATGATACACGCTTGCCTCACCAATAAACGAGGTAAGAATAGGTTTTGTTGTCTTTCGTGCGATATCAACAAGCCGATCCGCAAGCTTCTTTGGGTCAGCCATTACCTGTGGAACCGAGAGAATCAATAACCCGTCGATGTTCTTATCCTCAAGGCAGATCTCAATTGCTTTCTGGTATCGATCCTCATCACCATCTCCGATGATATCAACCGGGTTACTATGGCTCCAATGAGCAGGCAGCACCTTGTTAAGCTTCTCGATAGTTTCCGGTGAGAGCTGCGCAAGCTTTCCGCCCTTCTCTATGATTGAATCAGTGGCAAGGACCCCTGGTCCCCCCGCATTGGTGACAATCGCGATATGGGGACCCATGGGACGAGGTTGTTTCGCAAGAATTGATGAACAGTTGAACAGGTCCATGATGTCCATCACCCGGACGACTCCGGACCTACGGAATGCTGCATCATAAATGATATCCTCTCCGGCAAGCGCACCTGTATGAGACGATGCCGCCTTGGCACCTTCTTTATACCGACCTGATTTTATCACAATAATTGGTTTTGCCCGTGCGAACCCCTTTGTCGCGCTCATAAACTTCTTTGCATCAGTGATTGATTCGATATACAGGACGATACTGCGCGTATGAATGTCCATCCCAAAATAATCAATCAGATCTCCAAAATCAACATCAAGCATAGAGCCAACGGAGACAAAGGAGGAAAATCCGACCTTAGCTGCTGCTGCCCAATCAAGGATGGCGCCACATACTGCGCCGCTCTGCGACAACAACGCGATGTTTCCCCTGTCAGGCATGGATCCCGCAAAGGTTGCATTGAGGTTTAGGTACGGCATGATAAAGCCGACGCAGTTTGGCCCTACAATCCGCAAATCATATTTTTTCTTCAAATCCAGTAACCGTTTCTCCCGTGCGACTCCCTCAGCCCCGATTTCCTTAAATCCTGCAGAGATAATAAGAATGCCTCTGATGCCGCGTATCCCGCACTGCTCTACAACATCGCAGACCGCGGTAGCAGGGGTACACACAATCGCGAGGTCGACGACTTTTGGTACAGCGTTTATGGATGGGTAGGCTTGAACCCCTTGAACGCTCTCCCGCTTGGGGTTCACCGGATAGACGATACCATCATAACCTGAACCTATCAGATTTCTAAAAATCCTATATCCTGCTGACCCTACCGTGTCACTTGCACCAATCACGGCGATGCTTTTTGGTTTGAAAATCTTATCAAGTTTTGACCCATTCATAGTGTGTTCCTCCAGATAAAAACCGGTTGAGCACCGAAGCCACGAAAGCAGAATCGATTATATAATGCTATCGACCTTCTTTTTACGTAAAAAAAAAAGGGATATGAGGGGTTAACCGTACTGCTCAGCCATCGCCTTGTACATTTTATACCGAGCAACGACCTGCTCCTCAAGTTTTTTATGCAGTCGCTCCGCTTCCCCCGGGAAGGTCCAGGGAAGGTCTTGGTCAGCGCGGCATACCGAACCTCACCCATGATGAAATCATGGATCGTCCCATTTGGTTCACCGGAGTCTAACTGGAAGGGGTTCTTCCCTTCAGACACCAGCCGTGGATCATACCGATATAACGGCCAGTACCCAGACTCCACCGCACGTTTCTCTTCATCCTGGGTTTTTCCCATGCCTGCCTTTATCCCATGGTTGATACAGGGTGCGTATGCGATAATTAATGACGGACCACGATACGATTCTGCCTCCTTGATTGCTTTTAAGAACTGATTTTTATTGGCACCCATGGACACCGATGCGACATACACATACCCATAGCTTATCGCAATCAACCCAAGGTCTTTTTTCTTGGTTTTCTTCCCGGATTCCGCAAACTTCGCAATAGACCCTATTGGTGTTGCTTTCGAAGACTGCCCACCGGTATTCGAGTATAACTCTGTGTCAAAGACAAGTAGGTTAACATCCTCGTTCATCGCAATGACATGATCTAGACCACCATAGCCGATATCATACGCCCAGCCATCACCACCAATACACCAAATCGATTTTTTGGTTAGCATATCACGGGACTCCCGGATTTCTTGAAGTAGCGGGTCAGCATGATGTTTCTCCAGTAATGCTTTTATTTTTTCTGCGGCACTTTTCGATTCTTCTGCATCATACATATGGTCTAGCCACTCGGTAAACGCGGTCTTGAGGTCACCAGATGTTTTTTCAAGGGCGTTGGTGATGAGATCCGCAAGTTTTTCCCGTCGTTGCATGGTCCCAAGCGCCATACCAAACCCGTACTCTGCGTTATCCTCAAACAGCGAGTTTGCCCAGGCAGGACCAAAGCCCTTCTCATTGGTCGTAAACGGCACTGAAGGTGCAGATCCACCCCAGATAGAGGAGCACCCGGTCGCGTTGGCAACCAACATCCGGTCACCGAACAACTGCGTAATCGTCTTTAAATACGGTGTTTCCCCACAACCAGAGCATGCTCCGGAAAACTCAAGCAGTGGTCGTTGGAATTGCGAACCTTTCACGGTAAACTTATCAAACCCCCCGGACCGAGCCGGGATTTTATCGCTGTATTGCTGATACGGGATTTGTGTACCTATCTGGGTGGCAATCGGCTTCATCACCAGTGCTTTCTCTTTTGCAGGGCAGATGTCAGCACAGTTCCCACATCCCATGCAGTCCTCGGTGTAGACCTGAATGCGGAACGACAAGCTCTCCGCTTCTTTTCCAATCGCTTTTTTCGCGCTGTACCCCTTGGGTGCGTTTTGCATCTCCTCAGATGTCAACAGTACCGGTCGTATGGCTGCATGAGGACAGACCATCGCACACTGGTTACACTGGATACATTTGTCAATAATCCATTCAGGGACATTGATTGCGACACCGCGTTTCTCATATTGTGTTGTCCCAGATGGGAATATGCCCGCAGGTGTAAACGCACTCACAGGGAGTTTATCCCCTTGTTGGGCAAGCATCGGACACATGACCTTTTCAACAAACTCAGGAACCTCTCTCTTAAGTGGTTTTTCAGGCTGCAATGACGCCCATGAAGGCGGGTACCGTATCTCTTGTAATCCTTGTAACGCTGCATCGACTGCTTTCCAGTTCATCTCAATGACTTTTTGTCCTTTTTTGCTATAGGTCTTTGCGATTGCATCTTTGAGATATTGTATCGCCTCATCAATCGGGAGCACATTAGAGAGTTTGAAAAACACGGTTTGCATAATCATATTGATCCGGCCGCCAAGACCGATGTCCTCTGCTATTTTCACTGCGTCAATAGTGTAAAACTTTAGATGGTTCTGGGCGATGGTTTTTTTCAGAGAATTCGGCAGGCAGGTCTGCATCTGATCTAGGGTCCATGGTGAGTTAAGCACAAAGGTTCCACCATCTCGAATCCCCTCCAAAAGGTCGTATTTATCGACATAGGATGGTTGATGACACGCGATGTAATCAGCTTTTTCAATGAGGTAGGATGAATGAATCGGTGATTTCCCAAAGCGAAGGTGCGACATGGTAACCCCGCCTGATTTCTTTGAATCATATGCGAAATACCCTTGGACATACATAGAGGTGTTATCTCCGATTATCTTGATTGCATCTTTGTTCGCACCAACGGTTCCATCCCCGCCGATGCCCCAGAACTTACAGCGGATCAACCCCTCGGGCACGGTATCGATTTGTTCCCCCAATGGAATTGATGTATGTGTGACATCATCGACGATTCCAACGGTGAAGTGGTTCTTTGGTGTTGAGAGCTTCAAATTATCAAACACTGCCTTTGCCATGGTGGGCGTGAAATCTTTAGAGCCAAGCCCGTATCGGCCGCCTACCACGAGTGGATGGATGTTTCGGTCATGCAGCACGCTACATACATCAAGGTATAATGGCTCCCCAAAAGCGGTGACCTCCTTTGTTCGATCAAGGACCGCTATTTTCTTGACGGTCTTTGGTAACACATTGATGAAATGCTCCGCGGAGAAGGGGCGGTACAAACGGACTTTGATTAACCCAACCTTCTCGCCTTTTTTGTTCAGATAACCGACCGTTTCCTCAACAATTTCACATCCTGATCCCATCAGTATGATAATTCGATCAGCGTCAGGAGCGCCAACATAATCAAATAAATGATAGGTTCGACCCGTAAGAGCTGCCACCTTTTTCATTTCCGCCTCTACGATAGCTGGGACCTTCTGATAAATAGAGTTGGCTGCTTCAGTTACCTGGAAGTAAATATCCGGGTTCTGTGCGGTCCCTCGTTGATGAGGATGCTCTGGGTTTAATGCACGCTGTCGGTGTTTTTTAACGGCATTCCAGTTCACCAGTTTCTTGACATCATCGTAGTCGATCATCTCGATCTTCTGGATCTCATGAGAGGTTCGGAATCCATCGAAGAAATGCAGAAACGGGATGCTTGCCTCTAGTGTGGAAAGATGTGCTACCAATGCAAGGTCCATGACCTCCTGGACTGAATTTGATGAAAGAATCGCAAAACCGGTAGGTCGTGTCGCCATCACATCCTGGTGGTCGCCAAAAATCGAAAGCGCTTGTCCAGCGATTGCACGAGCGCTCACATGGAACACACAGGGCATCAGTTCCCCGGAAATCTTATACATGTTTGGAATCATAAGAAGTAAACCCTGAGATGCTGTAAACGTTGTCGCACAGGCACCCGCTGAGAGTGCGCCATGCACCGCACCAGCAGCCCCACCCTCGGATTGCATCTCCGATACCTTGAGAACTTGATTGAAAATATTTTTCCTCCCATATGCCGCCCATGCATCGACTTCCTCACCCATCGGTGATGAGGGGGTAATAGGATAGATAGCGGCAACATCGCTAAACGCATAGGCAATGTGTGCTGCTGCGGTATTTCCATCAACGCTTTTCATCGTTGTTTTTTTCTTGTTGTTTTTTGTTTGCATCATGGTTTGTTGTTTGGTCATGAAAAACACCTCTTGAGAAGAAAATCTCATCTGTTTTGTTGATAAGTATTTGTAGACCAACTAATCGGTATCCGGGGTCTCTAGATAAACGTTTTGTTACCTAGATAGTATGGTTAAAGATCCCAATAGTCACGAAGGGAGTGTTGCAGCTGGGAGATAACATGGAGCACTGCCACCGGGTCTATATCAGGGATTTCTGGTTCCTCTAGAAAGTCGTCTTTCCCTAAAAGACCACAAAAAACGTTGTAATACGATTTGATACACGCGATGCTATTGTACCCGCCCCCAAGAAGGACAAGGAGCTTTTGGCAGGTTTCCTGCGAGAGTGAGGCAACATGTTTTGCGAGATGATAATAGGTCTGGTAGGTGAGGTTTAAGTCAGCGAGTGGGTCTGCATGATGGGTATCTACCCCCGACTGAAACAGGATGATGTCTGGCTTGTATTGTCTGGTAATCGGTGGTACGATGTTTTTAAATGCCTTAAGGTAGCTTTCACCACCGGTTCCTGGGGGAAGAGGAAGGTTGATGGTGTATCCAGCAGCATCCTCCCGGCCTATTGTCTCTACGCTTCCAGTTCCAGGGTACAAGGTCCGTCCGTCCTGATGAAACGACAGGTTTAAGACTGTTTTATCATCAAAATAGATGTCCTGTGTGCCGTTCCCATGGTGGACATCCAGGTCGATAATCATGAATCGTTTTAATTTTTGTTTCTCTCTGAGATACTCAATCGTTACTGCGATATCATTAAAAAAACAAAATCCCGAGGAATGCTCTTTACTTGCATGGTGAAAGCCTCCTAGTGGATTGACCGTGATGGTAAATCCTTCAAAGAGTTTCTCCCCTGCATACATACTTCCTCCGGTCGCTACACTTGCGATTTCAAAAATCCCTTTTGGCGCTGGTGTGTCCTCTGCAAGCCATCCTCCAGTCTGGCTGAGTTTTTTTATATGCTCTACGTAAGTCGAATCATGCACTTTGAGGATGTCTGCCTCCGTTGCTTTTCGCGGGGTAAATATCTGAAACTCTGATAGTATGCTTTGTTGCTTAAGGTACATCATGGTGTTTCTTGGTTTATCACCAACAAGTGGATGATCTGTTCCAAGATCATATTTGTTATAGTCCTCATGATAGACGACTGCGTGTTTCATAGTAATCAACGGGGAAATCGTACGGTATCTAAAAAGGTATGCTTCAGTGCATATTTCCTAAGAGGTAATATCTATATTTGTTCGGAAATCACATAAAAAATTCGTCAACAGTTGTTTTTCCTATGAGCATGAACCGAAGAGTTAAACTACTAAAAAAATCATTAGAGGAACTTACGAGCTGGTTTAAAAAAAAGCAAAATTGCTTTGGTTAAGTTCTCTGTATCTGAAGGAATAAAAGCTTTAAAACGACAGTTATTATCACTGTCTTCAAGATACAAAAAAACGCAGACCAGATCATGTAACGTCACATAAGAAATGAAAAAAAGGTGAAGGATTTATGGGAGAAGAAAAGAAAGAAAGTGTTGAAGAAGCTGCCGAAAAAACCGGGGAAGTGATTGGTAAAGGAGTAAAAAAAGGCTGGGGAGCCATCAAGGCATTTGGAAAGGGAGTAAAAGAGGGAGTTACAAAAGAGAAAAACGAAGAAAAAAAAGAATGAACCCTCCTCCCATTTCTT
>MUGE01000109.1:0-5272 GCA_002900545.1 Thermoplasmata archaeon M11B2D
GGTACTCGAAATCGAGGATATGAAATTTCTGTTCGATTACGGGATGTCTCCTGGAAAACCACCAACGTTTCCACTCCCGCCACCACCGGTTGACCTCACATTCCTTACTCATTCGCATCTCGATCACTGCGGGATGATCCCTTGGCTCTGCTCAGAATCAGATCATCGCATCATCACGACCGAACCAACCGCTGTCGTAAGTAACCTATTACAAAAAGATACCGTTAAGATAGCTCAAATGGACGGGTATTCAATTCCTTTTACCAATGCTGATATCAAAGAGGCAGAGCATAGCTATGTCCAGGTTGAACCAGGGAAAAGACGAGAACTTGGGGAGAACTACAGTGTTCACTACCACACTGCAGGTCATATCCCCGGCGCGCTTATGTTTGAACTTGTTGGGGAAAAACGACTGTTATTCACCGGCGATCTGAACACTGCTGATACCAGACTTGTCAAAGGAACAAAACCAGTTTCGTGCGATATACTTTTCATGGAAGGAACCTATGCAGGTAGGGAACATGAAAACCGAACGCAATTAGAACGAAAATTTCTTGAAAAAATCGAGGAGGTAAACAATCGAGGTGGTACTGCAATCATTCCCGCGTTTGCGGTATCCCGCTCACAGGAAATCCTTCTTGTTCTCAAAGACGCGGGGTATAACGTCTGGTTCGACGGCATGGGAAAAAAGATTTCAAAAATCTATTTGAAGTACCCGAAGTTTCTACGGTCCCTCGATGACCTTAAAAAGGCACTGAAGAAAACCACCATGGTTCATTCAGAGCAGAGCCGTAAAACTGCAATGAAAGCAGAAGTCATTGTCACCTCAAGTGGAATGATGGACGGTGGCCCTGTTTTATCATACATGAATAGGTTGAAGAATGATAAGAAAAGCGCGGTTCTGCTTACCGGCTACCAGATCCCTGGCACCAATAGCAGACTTCTCATAGAAAAAGGCAAGCTTAATTTCTACGGTGTCATTGAAGACGTGAACTGTGAAGTGCAATACTATGATTTCTCTGCACATGCCGGTCATAGCGAACTAGTTGAATTTGCCAAGAGATGCAATCCAGAAAAAATCATCCTGTTCCATAGTGCTGACCGCACACCTCTGGTGGAAGCGTTGAAAGATACCGCAGAAGTTCTCACCCCGATGAGAGGGGAACAGTTCTCGTTATAACAACCTCTTATAATGATTTTAGAAGACAATACTAGAATGAAAAGGAAAAAGGCGATACAACCATGACAGATGAAATGACGCAGCGGCAGATATATGATCTGAAACGACAGCTGGAAGAATTAAAGAAATGCAGAGGCAAACATACCGAACTTATATCACTTTATGTTCCGCCATCAAAACAAATCTTTGATGTCATTTCGTACCTTCGAAACGAGTATTCGCAGTCTCAGAACATCAAATCAAAGACAACGATGAAGAATGTTTTATCCGCGATTGAATCAATCATGAGCAGGTTGAAAACCTTCAAACAACCACCACCAAACGGACTTGCCATGTTTGTTGGTCATAAAAGCGTTGGTGCGGATAAAACCGATATGGTCGCCTATATCATCGAGCCTCCGATGCCTGTTACCACCTTTTTGTATCGCTGTGACTCAGAGTTCTATACCCAACCACTGGAAGATATGCTGACGGAAAAGGAAATCTACGGGTTGTTTCTCATTGACCGGCGAGAGTGCACAATCGGGATGTTGCGCGGCAGTCGCATTGAAATGCTCCGCTACATGACATCACAGGTTCCTGGCAAACACGGCAGAGGTGGTCAGTCCCAACGCAGATTTGAACGTTTAACCGAGATTGCGGCCCATGAATGGTTTGTGAAATGCGGGGAGCGAGCAAGTGAGATTTTCCTCTCAGAGCCCAATATGAAAGGCGTCCTTGTGGGTGGCTCTGGTCCGACAAAACAATATTTTGTCAACGAATCCTATCTTCATTATGAAGTGCAGAAGAAAATCATCGATACATTTGATACTGGTTATACTGATGAGTTCGGGCTTCGGGAACTAGTCGCTACCGCAGCTGATAAAATGACGGACCTAAAGGTCTCTCAGGAAAAGAAAATCATGAAACGATTCTTATCTGAGGTCACCACAGCAGAAAAAAGCATGGCCGTGTACGGGGAACATCAAGTAAGAAAAGCTCTTGAAATGGGTGTGGTCGACACCTTGCTGCTTTCAGAAGATTTGCGTAAGTATCGGATTACTATGAAGTGTCAATCCTGTGGATATACGCAGGAGAAAACCATAGCCGAGGAAGCGTTGGAGGAATTTTCGCCCCCTTCTTGTCCGACGTGCCAAACATCGATTCCTATGGTGGTAGTCCAGAAAGCAGATTTAATCGATGAGTTGTCCGACCTTGCAGAAAAAACAAGCGCAACGGTGAAGCTTATCTCAAGGAACAGCGAAGAAGGTGAATCATTGTACACTGCGTTTGGTGGTCTGGCAGGAATCTTGCGATACCCGATTGAATTATAAAAATTTTTTCTATGTCATAAGGAGGATTTTTAAACCGATGGTTTTATAAACATTGAAATATATTTATCATAGTGAGTATCTATGCCATCTCGAGACGATTTTCACTCATTTATCCCAGCTGAAAAGAAGATACCGGAATTGACTTTGAAAGCGGTGTTGGTCGGAGCTATTCTAGCGATCGTTCTTGGAGCAGCAAACGCTTATCTTGGGTTGTACGCAGGGATGACTGTGTCTGCGGTTATCCCCGGTGCCGTCATGGCGTTTGCGTTTCTCAGACCCCTGAAAGGAACCATTTTAGAGGTCAACCTCGGAATGATGGGTGCTGCAGCTGGTGAGGCGCTCGCTGCAGGAATTATTTTTACAATCCCTGCCCTTGTTCTCATTGGAACCTGGACGGAGATCCATTACATTGAAACAACGTTAATTGCATTATTTGGTGGGATACTTGGGGTACTCTGGATGGTCCCGCTTCGAAGAGCGCTGATTATCAAAACAGACCTTCCGTTCCCTGAAGGGGTGGCAGTTGCTGCAGTTCTGACGACAACAGTTGGCACAGGAGAAACAGAAAAGGGGAAAAAACCTAAAGAACGAGGAGTCAGCGGGATTTGGCTTATCGTTGGTGTTCTTATCGCAGGTTTATTTAAATTCTGTCAAGTTGGTCTTCAAATGTTTGCTGGTGCCATCCATGGGATTGCAAACATCGGGAAATTCGACATCGGAACAGGAGAAAAATCTGGAGTCTTCTACGGTGGCGTTGCCACATCACCGGCGTTACTTGGAGTCGGGTGGATCATCGGACCAAAGATAGCTGCATTTGTCTTTGTTGGTGGTCTTATCGGATGGGTGATTCTTGTGCCCCTTATCGCTCTGGCAACAGGGCTTCCAATGCCAACTACTCCATCAGAGATCACTGACGCACTTGCACTTGGATTTGGGAATGCTGACATCGGGTATCAGATCTGGGGCTTCTTTGCTATCTGGGGCAGCTATATCCGCTATATCGGTGTCGGTGCCATGGTTGTTGGTGGATTGTACACGATTTTCAAACTCCGATCGAACCTTGCCAGCGGCATTAAAGAAGCAGTGGCAGGCATCAAAGGAGGAGCGGTGACAACAAAGAAGAGGACGGACACGGATCTCAATTTCAAGTTCGTTTTCCTTATGATTGGACTTCTGACAATACCGGTGTTTCTTGTTTATGTGTACATTTCAAGTTTATGGGCGGTGTCCGCAGTCATGGCGGTCTTCGCCATTTTATTTGCGTTCATTGCCAGCGCGATTGCAGGGTATATGGCTGGACTGCTGGGCTCATCGAACAACCCAATCTCTGGGGTAACCGTCTCTGTTCTCCTCATCACATCATTGATTCTGCTAGGATTTGGTCTTTCCGGCAATATCGGTGCTGCAGGTATTGCGATTCTTATCGCCGCGGTGATTTGCTGTGCTGCCGCTATCTCAGGAGATGTTTTACAGTCTATGACCTGCGGTCAGATGATTGGTGCGACACCACGGAACCAACAAATAGCTGAGATTATTGGCGTTGCTGCAGCAGCTCCGATCCTTGCGTTGGTCATCCAAGCCTTGGACAAGGCATACCATATCGGCAGTACAAATCTGCCTGCGCCGCAGGCGTTTCTCATGCAGGGGATCGTTCAGGGGGTCCTTGGCGGTGAGATGGTCTGGCCGTTCGTGGTCGCTGGAGCGGTCCTTGCGTTTGTGTTAATCCTCATCAATCTCCCAGTCCTTCCTGTTGCAATCGGTATCTACCTGCCGTTCACCTTAAGCACCCCAATTTTTGCTGGCGGTATCGTCCGTGCCATCACAAACAGGGCGATTATTAAGAAATATGGGTCTGCTGAGGAAGAGGAGATCAGCGACTGGGATCTTGCCATTAAACAGACCGATGTGGCCCCAAAAGAAAAGATTATAAGAACCGGACTTCTTCTTACCGCGGGATTGATCGCAGGAGAGGCCCTGATGGGTGTGATTGTCGCCTTCCTCATTATCGGAGGGTTACACTTCGCTATCTTCGACTACCCCCCAATCTTGCCATCGGTGATCATCTGGGTCTTCATCGCAGCGCTCCTTGCCTATATCCCATTGAGGGAAATTTACGCCAACAACGAAAAGTAAAGGACTGCCGACGGTTGAAGAGTTTCTTACGTACGTACCGAAGCGTGGAGATTTTCCCTGGTCGGAGACAGATGAGGGACTTGTCATCATAACGGTACCGAAGTTCAATGGAAAACTTGGTAAGTCTTTTTGTAAAGTCTTACGGCGGCAAAACACCTTTGACGCAAACCTTGATTCGCTTGGGTCATGTATCTGGAAGCACTGTGATGGAGTGAAAACAGTAAAAGAGATCCTTGAAACGATTACAAAAGAGTTCCCCTTTGAAAAGAACATTGATCAACGTCTCTTTTTGTTCCTCCAACAACTCAGAGCACTTAATTACATTCAGTATTAGGAGTGTTCAAGGTGTGCTCTCTTTATCTGCAGAACCCCAGAGTCACGATTCCATTCTTTTACTGATTCATCGATCACAAGCTTTTGGGAAAACAGAGGACCATAAAGTACCAGCGTCTCATATTCGCCTCCTTCGCCAGCGATGTTAATCCCATGTTTTCTATGCAGATCTACCAGTTCGTCAATGGTTTGTTTATCGATGATTCTCCCAAGCCATGTGTCGTCAAATCCTTGTGCGAACACACCGACAATCATGATGTGAAAACCAGCGTGTATTTGATCCTGTAACAAAAGTTCCTGGTTTTTATGCCAG
>MUGE01000110.1:0-5268 GCA_002900545.1 Thermoplasmata archaeon M11B2D
CGCGAAGTGCTTCATCGGAAGGCACTTCAACAAAAAGTTCAGACAGCGCTTTTACACTGTTGAATACCACCAAGTCATCATCACTGACAATGGGCGAATGCCCGCAACATGGACATGACTTGTTATGCCATTCTGGAATCTGGTCAAACTCAATATCTTTGTTCCAGTCACAACCGGAATTATCACATTGAACGGTTGTTTTCTTGCTTTGGATTTCTACTAGCTTGGTCATAATACAGTTACTCCACTTTGTGAATAAGACAAGTACATTTTTTGTCGACATACCAATCGGTTGGACTGACATTTGTTGGTGGCGACACCTCGGTCATGGCAATGCGATATTCAATGTCATCGTCAATTTCAATCAACACACCTCGGTCGCTTGGGCTGTATATATTAAATTTGCGCTCAAAGTCCGTGATAGGAAACGCGGTAATAAAATATTGGTCATTTATCACGATTGGCCAATTCTCGTATCATGTCGATTTGTTCTTGGGTAAACGGACCATCATCCGGTTCATATTTGGGCGTATAATTTTCAATTTCGTCAAAAAAATCACGCACGGACTGTTCAAATGGAGCGTTGATTTCCCGCAAGGCTTCTGCTAACTGCAACAATGCCCCCCAGTTCCATCCACCACTACGGCTTTGGTCTGGCCAATACATCCAGCTTCCGTCTTCGTGGCATATGATATCACCCAGATACACGCCATTGTAATAGTACACATCGTACTTTTCGGGCAACCCTTCTTTGTTGAGTTGCGGTTCGATTCTCAGTAATTTCATTTTTTCACCGCCAACTTGTCAGCATATTCCAATAGCCAGATATCCGGCGAATCCGCAACATAGTACCAATCAAACGAAAATGCACCAACGCCAATGCCAATCATCAAGCATAATGACGATAGACATAGTCTCATGGTGGCCAACTCGCCGTCGTTTGAGCAAAAGTATTCAAACCGACAATAAAAAATATAGGCGAAGAGAATCACGAAAAAACAAAAAAGAAAAAAATTTCCAACGAAAGTCGTGGTCATTAGTTGGTTCAACAATTCTGGATATTGCTCAACCGGAACCGCGCCATCACCAACAGTGTTCCGGATTAGGTTCAGAACAATTTCGTCGCGTGTTGTCATGGTATCACCTCACAATAGAGTTATTGACAATTTTATCAAATAGTTCTGGAGACACAACATCAAAATTGCTGCAACCAAGTTCACGAAAATGTTTGCCGGTTGTTGGTCCCCAGTGGTTGTCCAACCTGACTTTGGCTATTTCTGGTTTCCCACCATGTTCTGGTGTGTGGTTGGCAATACCATGAAACGCGATGCAGGTTTCATATGAAAAGAAATAACGATTCGCTCCAATGGTTACTACATGTGCTTGGGTTTTTCGCCCAGTTGGGTTTGTAATATACGCCATAATATAAACTCCGTGTTATTCTCGGTAGTTGTCCAGTTGGCCGAAATAATATTCGGCTACTGGTTTTGCCAGTTTGGTGCCAAAGGCAGCAATTTGGTGTTTGTCTCTGGTTTCATTGTTTCCGTTGGCCACTCCAATATACGCTTTTTGGTGTCCAGTCACAACATCTTCGCACAGAACCGCACAAATACATCCTGTCATGTTGGTGAACCAAACGGCTTGTTTGATTTCCAAACAGGTACCGGCAACCAGATTGCGGTTTGGGAACTTGGCGATATTGTCACTCATCATACATTTTCCGATTGGTTTCGGACTCTCTCGCAGGACAATTCTACCAGAGAATTGGTCTCGGAATCAATAATTTCCTTGAACCAGCGACCGGCTTCTTCCGGCGTTTTTTCGCCAGACACGATATACAACACCAAGTCCGACAGTCCGTTGACTTCCAGTCGGTCTACCAAGTCATCAAAACCAGCCCAGATATTACCAACGCCAGCCGGTGCTGAGTCGCCTTTCACAATGGCCGCGCGGATGTTTTCTTCAAACTTGTCGCACAGGATGTCAGCATCCGGTTTGTTCAGGGCAGGGTCATCGCTATACACTTCATCGCGACGCTCGTCAACTTCGTAGGTGTATCCGTTTCGGCGAAATTTGGAACTCATGTCAAACTCCTATCAATCAATTCACACTATCATCATAAACACTTTTTTTTGAAAAAACAATAGTTTTTAAGGTTTTCTATACATAAAAACAATGTTTTTTAAGCCCCTTTCCCTAACAAGTTCGACCATGTGTTTGGTGCCTGTACTGGAGCCATCCCAGAAAGCAACCAGACAGTCGGCATTGTTGGCCATGGCCTCGTTCCTAAGCCGTCCAGCGGCCTTGCCATACGCTTCCCAGTTGGCTGGGTATTCGTCCACTGGTATGCCGTTTTCGTTCGCCCAACGCCTTCCTAATTCGTCTGCCCCGCGCGCACAGCCACACACGACAGTTGACGGTTTCCATACTTCGGTTACGGTCTCCATGGCGCGCACCATAGTAGGGTAGTCATCAAAAGACCGGCTACCAGCAATAATAATTCTCATTTGGGAATTCCTTAGAAATGATATTGATTCTCATTTGTGTTTGACGAAAGAACCGTCCGGAATTGTTCAGACCGAATCTTGACTTTATGGAAATACCTGCTAGCGGCATCCATGTTTTTGTTCCGGTTGAAATCGGTGATACCGATGTTATAAGCCATAATGGCCGAGTCCAAGCTACCAGTTTTTTCCCGATACCGATTCAGAATCCACGCGCCAGCCAAAATATTTTCTTCTGGGTGGGAAATGTCGTAAGGACACACTCGTTTCCAGAATACGGGTTTGACTTGTGCGTATCCAATGGCATTAGATTTTGATTTTTGTTCTGGTATATAACTGGATTCGGTTGCAATTAAACCAGCTAATATATACGACGGAATGTTGTATTTTTTGCTTGCAATGAGAATTGTTTTTGTAATTGGTATGGCGCGTTTTGGTGAAACTCTATATTCGGACACCAAGAAAAACGACAAGCGGTCAAATTCTTGTTGGTCATATTTTTCTGGTGGTGTATCAAAATCATAATCACCAAGATAGTTGTCTTGTGGCGATGGAATGTTACTAAGAACAACGATTATGTTTGTTGATTGTTCTGGTTTACTGAACGGCCATGCGCCGGAACCAACAACAGCAACAAAAAACAACAGAAAAAATGAATTGATAGCAGTAACTACTTTCCATGTTAATGGTTGTTGTTTGTCTTTTGATTTTTCCATTTTCTATTCCTGTGTGTTACGCGCCTTGGTGCTATTCGTTAAAAATGTCCTGCAATCACAATTCTTGCACTTCCGTATGCGTAGCCGTTGCAATGCCTCTGGCGACAACGATTCGTGCTTTTCCAATATCGGCATTTCATCCTTTGTCTGTACCGTGTGGCACCTGTAGCACTGGTATATCACTCGCCCTCCATAAGCTCGGTTGGGGCGCTGGATTTAGGCAATAACTTGTTCGCACGCTCTATATCAAATGACTCAATAAAACCACTAACATGAGCATCGGCAAAATCCTTACAACGCTGACGGTTCAATTCCAGAGAATCCTTCGGATAATGCTCACATCCGGTAATGTATCCGGTAGGGCTGTCGTACAACACTACCCCACACTTATCGCAGATAAAGTTGCTCACCCCACACCCCCTTCGCTGCTTTCAGCACTTCCGCTATCGGTTGGCGGTAGGGGCATCCACACTGTCGGATAACGCAGTTCATCCACGCAAAATCCTGCGTCTTTGTGCCACGCACATAGCGAGAACATGGCTGGCAATCCATGAGCAGACGGGCACCATGCTAGAAAGAGCGTCCCATCCTTCGGCGCTGTCTCAATCGGCTGCCACTGGTGCGCTGCCTTGAGTGCTTCAAGCTCTGCGCGGAGTTTTTCGATGTCTTCGCAAAACCCTAACAGGCTTTCTTCCATCAACTTATCCCCATTACTAATTTCTCTAGCGAAGGCTCGAACATATGCAACATCACCATTCATGACTTCACTCCTTTCTTATCCACAATCAACCCTCCTTAACCCCATGTCCTGTGGCATTCTGCGATGTGCTCCATGCCATCGTATTCCTCGATGGTGTATTCCACATCGTCTGGTATTTCAACCACGGATAATTTTGCGTACTCCCCATTGGCCGCATTTCCAAGCTCTTCTACAACCGCAACAAGTATAGGGTCGCTCCTATTCTTTGGCCTCTTATTCAACGAGACTGAGTCTGCGTTGCCTTGCATTTCTGCCATTCGCTTCATCGCCAGTGGCGACAGCGAGAATCCCCCGAAACATTTGTTGATAACAACTTTCATCACTCACTCCTTCCAGCCACGGGAGCGGATTGCTTCGTCAATGATATTCTCTGAAAGCAGGGAAGTATTGTCATACTCCTTTAGCCAACGATAGCGCATGGCATCTTGCTTAAAACCATCTACCGCTTCCTTAACCGCTGTGTTGATAAGGTCTGCAATCCTTTTCGCAGCGGCATCTGTAATCTTCCACTCATATTCACTTAATACATCTTCCGGCGTGTATTCATTCATGGCTTATTTCCTTTTTAGCGTTTCAGCAAAAGCCTTTGCATCGGCCTCGCTGCAAAATGGCTCGTAAGTAAATCTTCCATTGCGCGGCTTTGTTATTCCTGTGTGTTATTCGCCTTGGCGCTATCCTCAAACGCGAGTGGCTTGTACACCGCCCATTCGCGGAGCCTGTCAGAGTCGTAGTAAACTACGCCATCGTCGCCTAGGCCAAGCAGGGTATTCTTGTAGACTACCAACTGTATAATCTTCGGCATATCACTACCTCCGTAGAACACCCGTAGGTGTGTTACTCGTTACCTTTGGTTATCAATCAAATGCCATCTTTGTATTTGCACAAATAGTAATCTTCGCGCATGGTTTTTCCTCTGGTAAATGAATGCCAGTTTTTTTAATGGTGTCAAAGCATGAAGGGCAAGCCCCGCCATAGTATTTCTCGCCGTCCCCACCAGTAAAACTGTTGAGGTGCCAAAACCCGCCAACTTGGTTATAAGGAATGAAGACATCCTTTTTGCAGAAGGAGCACCTTAGCGTTTTGTCGTTGAAATGCTTTTCTTCTACATCTTCCGGCGTGTAGTGCTTCATGGATACTTCCTTTTTAGCGTTTCAGCAAAAGCCTTTGCATCGGCCTCATTGCAAAACGGCTCGTCAGCAAATCTTCCATTGCGCGGTGGCTCCATTGTTTTCCAGTATGGCTTACCGCTGCCCTTGACAGGCATTGAAAATTGCAGCACTTCCCACAC
>MUGE01000111.1:0-5246 GCA_002900545.1 Thermoplasmata archaeon M11B2D
GGTGTGTTTGTGATGATTGCTTTCGTATAGGATGAAAGCTGTTCTAAGGTTTCTTTGGTGTCAGGATAGATCCGGATATAATCGATATGGTTCCCATAGGTGACATTACAGAAGGAGGCAACCTCAGGATTTAACTGCAGTCGCTTGAGATTATCCTTAAGATCGTGACCCCAATAGGTGGTGATAAACTCTTCTCTAGTGATTTCTTTATGTTTGAATCGCTTCAATGCGCTGTTCAGCGCCTTCCACCAGGAATCGAGCGAATCGACAAGCACCCCATCCATATCGAAGAGAATCGCGCTAGGAGCTAGTTTCATGATTTTCAGGAGCAGCAGTACCATACACCGGTACAAAAAGGTTTTCGTACCATCACCATTTAAATAGAAAAAGTGGATGAATCTACTGATGAAAGAACTCGATATATCCTCTAGTCGAAGAAATCAAATGATCGATATCACCGATAAAGTGGAACAACTCGTTAGGGAAGAGAAAATCACGGAAGGATACGTCATCGTGTACGTCCCGCATACGACCGCAGCCATAACCATCAACGAAGGAGCGGACCCAAGCGTCCAACAAGACATCATTGAAACGTTAGAGAAACTCATACCAGAATGTGGTTCCTATCACCATTCAGAGGGGAACAGTGATGCACATATCAAGGCAAGTCTGTTGGGCTCATCGGTAACGGTCCTAGTGCATAAAGGAAAAGTAGTGCTTGGGACCTGGCAGCATATCTTCTTTTATGAAGGCGACGGTCCTCGAAAGAGAACCGTGTATCTTTACCTTAATAAAAACAGGTAACTACGCAAATCCTTTGATGGCAGTCACACATTCTTGACAGATTTTTTTCTGCTGTCCTTTGATAGGGACGTGTTTTATCTTTTCTTCTTCCAATTCACAGCTGCATACCACACATTTTGCCATACGTTTTCCATCTCCCCTTTTTTAGCTTCCACCGCGGAAATCATCACACGGTTCCTCATCACTCATCGGTCGGGAATGTTCTGCATGGTCCGGTTGCAGGCAGATATCCATTGAGATTTTCTTCATTGGTTTCCCACAGCACAAAGGTTGCTTTTTGTCATCAGTTCCTTTTGTTTTTTTCTTGCAGGTTTCACATTGATAATAGTCGACAGTCATTCTCCGACCTCACGTATCACATAGGTTCATCATATTTAAACCTAGTTTTTTAAGGAACATAAAGTTTTTAGAGCTCATGAGAATATGAAAACAATGAAACGTGAAACTGTCCCTGGGAAGAAAAAAACACATCATGTAAAAATCTATACGCTGAGCACCTGTGGATGGTGCAAAAAAACAAAGGCACTGCTCAAGGCTCTGGATGTCGAGTACGACTATGTGGATGTGGACACCCTAACTGGAGAGGATTACACGGAAGCAACAGAAGAAGTGAAAAAATACAACCCGCATCGCACGTATCCAACGATTGTAATCGATCATGGAAAACATGTTATCCTTGGATTCAAGGATGAAGAAATAAGGGAGAAACTTGGCTGATGATCATGCAAGAAATAATCATGGAAACAATGCAGAACAATGCAAAAGAAAACGGATATTTCATCTGCCCCGACCAACAGCTCTTACATGACCTTATCGATGGTCTTGAGACGAACACGAAACGGTACGGGTACGGGTCGTGCCCCTGTCGTGTTGCGAGTGGGAAGAAGACCTACGATGTTGATATCATCTGTCCCTGCGAGTACCGTGACGCTGATGTCGACGAGTTCGGCATGTGCTATTGTGGCTTGTTTGTCAGTGAAAAGGTGAAAAAAAATCCCTCCTTGATGGGACCGATACCAGAGCGGAGACCACCGGAAATACAAGATGCCGCATTTGCCGCCGCAGAAACAAAAGTAGCTACATCAGAGAAAACGACGATGCAATCAAAATCAGGGAAACCTTCGCAGACCCTCCCAGTGTGGAGATGTGCCGTATGTGGGTACCTCTGCGCTCGTGAACTCCCTCCACCGCTCTGTCCTATCTGTAAGGCAAAATCGGAGCGGTTCGAACCATTTACGTTTGGTTGACGGAGTTATTACGAGACGATCTCACGGATTTTCGTTATGATCTGCTGCTTTTGTTGGTCAGTTAATTCCTGATCAAGCTTCGGGTACAGCGATACTTCCTCAAATGTCTTATGCGCCACGATACGTTCCTTGAACTCGTCATACTGCACTGGTCTGTTCCATAGCAAATTCTTTCTCATCACCCGTACCCGGTTCAGAATGTCGTTGTGTTGTTGTATCAGCTCCGGAACCATCTTATATCCTTCGATGATGTTTGTTGGGCTATATGAGGTGAAGATAGCTTTTTCTTCAATGAAAATATGTTTTTCCAGTTCCCATTCGAAGGTATCAAACACCTTCATCACGGAGACAAGCTCCATACCACTGCTTTTTTCAACGTCATGTAAGAGTTTAAGGATTTTTGAATGATCTGCTATCATCAGCTCCAGTATTGATGTGGATTTCATCATTTCTCGACCACCGTTCCATACTTATGAGAAGATACTGTATCGTGTTTATAAATATAGCTTATCAGAAACCAACCTCATGCTGTCCGCTGTATGGTAATCTCTTTAAGTGATTGTTGTTTTCTTGGTCTTGAATACGCTATGGATTTGTTTGCAATCACGTTTCAGTCGGTGATGATTCTTCTTGGGATTGGGGTGTTTGGTTTTCTTATCGTACAGCGAAAGGTCGTAGCTGAGGATGCGCTTGGTGCACTTTCAAACCTTGCGTTATACCTTGCATTACCCTGTCTGGTGTTTGTCAATATCGTCTCAAATTTTTCTCCTCAGGAGACCCCGGACTGGTGGGTACTGCCGCTCTGGTGGATCGTTTTTACTGGTATCGCTGCAGTACTGACAGGGCTGTTTACGTTCGTTTCACAGAAGGTGACACGGCGTGAGTTTGCCATGAGCTTGTTTTTGCATAACGGCTTGTTTTTTCCCCTTGCTATTCTCACTGGCATGTTTGGTGCATCGTCACCCTATATTGTGTCATTATTCCTCTTTATGATGTTGTATCCCGCATTTCTCTTTAACATCTATCCTTTTTTCTTTCGGAAGAACGAGAAAAATAAAATAAATCTAAGACGTATCTTTAATGTCGTTTTTATCTCAACACTCATTGCTCTTATCATCCGATTAGCGAATGTGGAAACCTATATCCCCAGTGTAGTTGTTTCGATTTTAACGATGCTTGGTGCAATGACGGTCCCATTATTGATGCTGGTGATCGGGGGAAGTCTTTCTCTAACCTTTCAACGAAAAGGAACGATTTACGGTCAGGAAATAGCGAAGTTCGTTGTCATGAAAAACATCATGTTCCCTTTGGTGTTTTTAGGGGTGCTGTTTATCATCAGACCACCATATCATATTGCGCTGCTTCTGATGCTGCAAAGTGCGGTGCCGCCGGTGACTGCTCTTCCTATGTTCACAAAACGTGTCGGTGGAAACCAATCGATCGTCAACCAATTTCTGCTTGGAAGTTTTATCGTTTCATTGGTGACGATTCCGGTGATGATTTCACTTTTTACCGTATTTTTCTCCCCGTAGTATCTACTTCTCATTAAACGGGCTCGAGTTGCATGCGGTAAGAAAAATCCCTTTTGCCATAAGCAGTCTGCAAATGCGGCAGGTCTCTTCAATGACAGAGGCATCAGTTTTATTGATTAAACGCTCTGCTGAAATCGTGATTTCTTTTATTACTTCTTGGTCTTCTATGGTAACGTTACCGCGTTTATGACCGAGGTATTGGCAGACTGCTGCCGGCGTGATCCCAAGTCTTTCTGCTGCCTCTTTTTGGTTCAATCCGAAGTTGGTGATCATGCGTTCTGCGATTTCTTTGCGGATAACAGGTAAGCCGTTCCACATGACGTATTCACAGGGAGTGCGTTTCATCAAGGGGTACAATCTGTCATTTATTCTTATAATTAATGTTTTATTTTACGAAAAAATGGGATGCTCAGAGAGGAACGTAAGATTTTTGATTAAAAAAGGAAAAGGCGAAAGGTTTATATAGAGCAGGTGCATTAACAATTGTTAATAGGGGTATATTGGAGACAAAAAAAAGAGGGTAAAAATAACTCACGTTAACTGACGTCGAGATGTAAGAACAAACAGGGAAAAAAATTTTTTTGCATCCCATCCTTTCCTCCTCTCCTCACCAACCTAAGATTCCCTGTTTGCCTTACACCCTCCACATTGTTTTTCTATTCATCTTTTCTTGCAGGAGGCGCGTATGAACGAACTGGTAAGAACCATACAACAACTACAGCAGAGCAATATACAAAAAACGATACAAAAAAGGATCAAGGAATTCAAATCCATCGATACAACCTCTGTTGAAGCACTCTTCAAAGAACTTAGCTTCTGCATCCTGACCGCCAACTTCAACTCAGAGCGCACCATCTCTCTGCATACAAAGCTTCATCCTTGTTTTTGTACTGACACGAAAGAAACGCTTGCAAAAAAACTTCGGGCACAGGGCTATCGATTCCCGAACACCAGAGCAGCCTATATCACAGAATCGGTCGTCCATAAAAACCATCTCCCAAGAATCATCCAGGAGCTAGAACATGACGAACGGCGAGCATGGCTGGCCGACACCATCACAGGTCTTGGATACAAAGAATCAAGTCATTTCCTGCGGAACATCGGCTTTGACGACTATGCGATCATTGATTTTCACATTCTTGACATCCTCGAACGATACCATCTCATCAAAAAACCAAAGACGCTGACTGCAAAAAAATACAGAGAAATCGAAGAAATCCTGCAACAGATTGCAATACAGACGAACCTTACCCTTGCAGAGCTTGACCTGTACCTCTGGTATCTGGAGACCGGAAAAATATTGAAATAACACCCGATAGCACACAACCGTTGACTTGTATGGATTATGAAGAGATCATCCAGAAACTACACTCATTGGCAAACCCGGATAATCTCACGGGGATGGCACGCTATGGGATCAACCCGCATAACAACCTGGGCATATCGATCTACGAGCTTCGACCACTTGCCAAGAAAATAGGCAGAAATCACGAGCTAGCGTTACGGCTGTGGGACTCCGGAATCCATGACGCACGACTGCTTGCCTGCTTCATCGACGACCCTGCGAAAGTAACAAAAGATCAGATGGATGCCTGGACAAACGAGTTTGATTCATGGGACCTCTGCGACCAAGCATGCACCAGTCTTTTCGACCAGACACCAT
>MUGE01000112.1:0-5244 GCA_002900545.1 Thermoplasmata archaeon M11B2D
AAAAAAACTAGTCTAGAAGATAGAAACGTTCATAAATACGAGATCATTTATTAATTATATAGGGGAAATATTTATGAAGAAAATCCTACCAATCTGTATCGCTGGTATCTTATTGTATACCGCGTTTGGAGCTGTTGGCCTACCAAATGACGACACAATCATAAACGAAAACAATACAGAAAAACTTGATTATACCCATACAGTTCTTGTAGAAGTCGGAACAGCAACATGGTGTCCTTCCTGCCCTGCATCTAACACCGCCTGGCATAGCATTTATGGATCAGGAAACTATGATTTTGAATACACTGAGCTAGTATATGATAAAAACCTGGAAGCCCAAACGAGGTTTTATGAATTTAATCCTAAATATGTACCAACATCGTACTGGGACGGCGGGCAATATGTTCTCCCTGGAACGGACATAAATACGTTTTACTCATATCTTGATTTATCAGGGTCCCGTACCGTGCCTGATGTAGTCGCAGAGTTGAATGTTTCATGGCTTGGAAACGCACAAATAGAGATAAACTACAGTGTTGCAAACAATGATGCAAGTAATTACCCGGGACGGCTGAGAATCTATGTAATCGAATTAGTCTCAAGTTATTGGAACGACTATAGCGGTAACCCCTATTATCACGCATTTTTAAGTTTCGCTGTGAATCAAGTCATTGATATCCCAGCAGCAGGCATGATTTCAGACACTGTTGTATGGGACGGAGCTGCTGCAGGCTACCCGGGAATATCCTCTGAAAACATTCAAGTCATCCTCGCAGTATTTGATGATACGCCACAGCAATCCTACTCAAATCCCCCATCAGGAAATCCTTTTTGGGCATACTATGCTGATGAAACCGTTGCCGCACAACCACAGTCAAACAGCGCTCCGAACAAACCCAACCCACCCTCTGGACCAACCAGCGGACTAGTGAACATCAACTATACATACTCAGGAAGCACAACCGATCCCAATGGCGATGACATCTACTATCTGTTCGATTGGGGCGATGGTACAGACAGCGGCTGGCTTGGGCCATATCCATCTGGTGCAACCGTCGAAGCAGAACATGCATGGGCATTTGGTGGAACCTATAACATGAAACTGAAAGCAAAGGATGACACCATTGATGGTCCCTGGTCAGATCCCTTGACCATTGAAATCAGCGGACCAAGTGTTCAACTGGAAAATGTCAAAGGCGGTCTCTTCAGAGTCAGTGCAGAGATTACAAACCCGGGGGATATCGCAATCTCAAATGTGAACTGGAATATCACATTACACGGCGGGGCGTTTCTTGGGAAAACAACATCCGGGACAAATCTTACAATCCCTGCGAATTCAAGTGTCACCATAAAAACAGGGGTGATCCTTGGGTTAGGCGCCACCAGCATAAAGATAGATGCATGGGTGCCTGATGGTCCCTCAGCGACAATCCAACGAAATGCAACTGTCTTATTGTTTATTATAAAAGTAAACAGCTGATAGAAACCCTCTCTTCTTTACTCTTTTTTTCCTTTTTTTCTTAGAGAATATGTATCATGTAGTATGGAAAGACAAAGAGAAATCTATTAATACAAGTATTACGTATTTAGTTCAAAGGGGATTATATGAAAAAAAGCATATCAATTATTCTTGTCGGTATAGTAGTATATACCACTTTAGGAGCTGCCTTCATACCAGATAATGTTTATACAAAAGAAGATAATCAACAAACAACCCGGGACTTTACCCATACGGTTTTTGGAGAGTTTGGGACAGCAACTTGGTGCGGTTATTGCAAATATGCACATGCAGCATTAAAGGAGATTTTCGCAGAAGGACAATACCCCTTCTTTTATGTCTCGTTAGTCACTGATAAAAACACCGTTGCCTATCAACGATGTATCAACGATTACAACGCGTATGGATGGCCGACATTATGGTTCGATGGGGGTTACAAGGTTAATGTCGGTGCCGGGAGCACCTCTAGCGCCAAAGCAGCATACATCACCAGTATCAATTCATGCGGCAGCAGGATCGTAGAAGATGTTGACATCGAGATTTTCGCCTCATGGGTTGGTGGGACCACCATGGAGATTGACGCGACAGTTTTCAATAACGAAGCTACAACCTACGGCGGTCATATCCGGGTGTATATCACAGAGATTGTATCAAGTATGGGATGGATCGATACAGGGGGATTTCCCTATACGTATGCGTTTTTAGATTTTGCATTTAATCAAGCGCTGTCAATACCTGCAGGTAGTTCCTGGAGCAATACCATTCAATGGGACGGTGCAGCTCATGGATATCCAGGCATTACTGAAAACAACATCATGGTCATTGGCGCTGTATTTAATGATGAATGGCATCAAGGGTACTCGTATCCACCAAGTAGCAACCCATTTAACGCGTATTACGTCGATGATGCAACCGGAGTGTTGATTGGGGGACAAGGACCATACACACCAAAAAACCCAAGCCCTGAAAACGGGGCTACCAACGTTGATTCGAACGTAGACCTAAGCTGGACTGGGGGAGGTTCTCCTGGGAGCACCATCACCTATGATGTATACTTCGGCCTTACAAACACACCACCAAAAATCTCTGCAAATCAATCAGCTACCACATATGATCCTAGTACGCTTGCATATAACACCACCTATTATTGGAAGATTGTCGCATGGGATCAAGATCAGAATTCTGCTGACGGACCACTTTGGCAGTTTACCACTTCAATCAACCCAAACACCGCTCCTGAAAAACCAACCATATCTGGTCCGACCACAGGAGAGCCAGGTAGTTTATATAAATATACTATCACCGCGATAGACCCAGATGGAGATACAGTCTACGGATACATTGTCTGGGGCGATGGCACCATAACAGAATGGGTCGGTCCGTATAACTCTGGAGAAGCCTTCGTTGTGACTCATGCATGGAGCGAAAAGGGAACATACACAGTTCAAGCGAAAGTAAAAGATCAACCTGGTGCGGAAAGTGAATGGGCGACCTTGGATGTGAAAATGCCGAGGAACATTGGTATTACCTATCTGTTTCTACAATGGTTGTTCGAACAGTTTCCATATGCCTTCCCGATACTTCGGTATTTCCTTCAGGTTTAATGGAGACAATACCATCTTCTTTTTTTATAAAAGACAACCTATATCCTATAATCCGCTAAAACAGTAAGATATTTATATAAGAATTACCTACTACATCAATAGGGGAATTATAATATGAAAAAAATCATACCAATCTGTATAGTGGGTATTTTATTATGTACCACTTTTGGGGCTGTTGCACAATCAGGTGACGAGAAAAACCAAGGAAATGACATGGCGACTCATACGGTCATTGGAGAATATGGGACTGCCACATGGTGCGGATACTGCAAATATGTACATGGAGCTTTGAAAGCACTGTATAAGGGCGGTTGGCATGATTTTTACTACGTCTCATTTGTTTGTGATAAAAACACTCATGCATATACCCGTGCAATAACCGAATTAGGACTTACTGGCTATCCAACAGTGTTTTGGGATGGCAAATATCGAACTGATGTCGGTAGTACT
Organism: Thermoplasmata archaeon M11B2D; assembly: GCA_002900545.1. GTDB lineage: Archaea > Thermoplasmatota > E2 > DHVEG-1 > DHVEG-1 > SM1-50. The sequence continues at coordinate 3,553 of MUGE01000112.1, forward strand.
AGTAGTATCCCCGGTGATATGAGTAGGTTTAATTCAAGTATCATTACTTGCGGAGCAAGAACCGTTCCAAATATCGATCTGACAGTCAGCACCGTCTGGCTTGGGTCTGCAACGATGAATATCACAGTCACTGTCACGAACAATCAAGCAAGCGCCTATACTGGTTACCTGCGTTGTTACGTAACAGAGATTGAATCTTCAATGGGATGGTACGACACAGCAGGTCATCTTTATACATTCCCGTTTTTACAGTATGCATTTAATCAGGCAATTTCTGTTCCAGCTAGTGGATCATGGTCAAGTTCAATGATATGGAATGGTGCGTTGTTTAATGATGGATATGGTCATACGTTTGCGGGTCTTACACAAGATAACGCGTTTGTCATTGCAGCGGTCTTCGCATCATCTGGCGGGTATGTTGATGAAACAGCGGGTGTACGGGTTGGAAGCAACAGGCCACCAAATGCACCAAGCAGTCCAAATCCAGCGAATGGGGCGACAAATGTGAAGTTAGACCCGACATTAAGCTGGCAGTGCTCTGACCCAGACTGGTTCGATACCCTGTATTATGATGTATACTTCGAGAAAGATGACGCAACACCAGATGTGCTTGTTTCAGATGACCAGACAGGAACAACATACGTTCCAGGGGATCTTGATTTAGAGTCAACCTACTACTGGCAGATCGTGGTCCATGATGATAAAGGCGCAACTGTATCTGGACCGGTATGGCAGTTTACAACTAGAGGAAATAGTGCCCCAAACATACCAAGCAACCCAAATCCTGCGAACGAGTCAACAGATGTCCCCCTTAACAAGATTCTCAGCTGGACTGGCGGAGACCCCGACGGTGACACGGTCAGATACGATGTGTACTTCGGGGAGACAAGCCCTCCACCCAAAGTGGTAAGCAACCAAACCGGTACTTCCTACACCCCCGGGACAATGACCCCACTAACCACCCATTACTGGAAAATCGTCTCCTGGGATAGCTTTGGTTTATCATCAGTCGGTCCGATATGGGAGTTTACCACCTCGACTGCACCAAACGATCCACCGGTAATACCGACACTCACAGGACCCTCTGAAGGAAAAGTCGGGGAGACCTATACCTATAATGTCACAACAACAGACCCTGAAGAGAATCAAATCTACTTTTATGTGGATTGGGCTGATGGAACGAACAGCGGATGGCTTGGACCATACGCATCTGGCCACCTGTTAACGGTTGATCATGAATGGTCCGAGAAGGGAACCTTTACTATCAGGGCGAAAGCAAAAGACGAACATGACTCAGAGAGTGATTGGGCGACGCTGACGGTCACCATGCCATTGAAATTCCGTATAACCACACCCTTCCTTAGCTGGTTGTTCGAACAATTCCCCAATGCATTCCCCCTACTTCGCTATCTGCTAAGGGCGTAAAGGAAAGAGAAACAATCTTTTCCTTTTTTCTTTTTTTAGTTCATTATCCTTTGTAACTTGTTTTTTATTCTTCAAATCTTTTTTCTAAAAACATCCCAGTCTTTAACCTTTTTTATATATTATAGATACTTATTTTGATAATGATTTGTATAATAAAGATTGTCTAGTACGTAGTTCTCCATAAAAAAAAGAAGAACGCAATACCTATGTCTAGTATACAGAAAAAAATTGGGTAATTGATAGTATGATGTATTAAAATCGTTCATT
>MUGE01000113.1:0-5226 GCA_002900545.1 Thermoplasmata archaeon M11B2D
ATAATAGTGTGCCAGATTCCGGTTGATCCTGCCGGAGGTCACTGCTATTGGGATTCGACTAAGCCATGCGAGTCGAGAGGGTTCGGCCCTCGGCAGACTGCTCAGTAACACGTGGATAACCTACCCTTAGGTGGAGGATAATCTCGGGAAACTGAGAATAATACTCCATAGATCTAGGATACTGGAATGTGCCTAGATTTAAAGTTGCGGCGCCTAAGGATGGGTCTGCGGACTATCAGGTTGTAGTCAGGGTAATGACCTGACTAGCCTACGACGGATATGGGTTGTGAGAGCAATAGCCCAGAGACGATATCTGAGACACGATATCGGGCCCTACGGGGCGCAGCAGGCGCGAAATCTTCACAATGTGCGAAAGCACGATGAGGGAATCCCAAGTGCTGGCACGTAAGTGTCAGCTGTTTCTTAGTCTAAAAAACTTAGAGAGTAAGGGCTGGGTAAGACGGGTGCCAGCCGCCGCGGTAATACCTGCAGCTCAAGTGGTGGCCGCTATTATTGGGCCTAAAACGTCCGTAGCCTGTTTAGTAAATGCTTGGGTAAATCGTATAGCTTAACTATACGAATACCGAGTAGACTGCTAGACTTGGGACCGGGAGAGGCTAGAGGTACTCCTGGGGTAGAGGTGAAATTCTGTAATCCTAGGGGGACCACCAGTGGCGAAGGCGTCTAGCTAGAACGGGTCTGACGGTGAGGGACGAAGCCCTGGGGAGCAAACGGGATTAGATACCCCGGTAGTCCAGGGTGTAAACGCTGCTCGCTTGATGTTAGTCGGGCTCCGAGCCCAACTAGTGTCGGAGAGAAGTTGTTAAGCGAGCTGCCTGGGAAGTACGGTCGCAAGACTGAAACTTAAAGGAATTGGCGGGGGAGCACCGCAACGGGTGGAGCGTGCGGTTTAATTGGATTCAACGCCGGAAAACTCACCGGGGGCGACGGTTATATGAAGGCCAGGCTGATGACCTTGCCTGATTTTCCGAGAGGTGGTGCATGGCCGTCGTCAGTTCGTACCGTGAGGCGTTCTGTTAAGTCAGACAACGAACGAGACCCTCATCTTTAGTTGCAACTGGTAAGTTCGCTTACTAGGCACACTAGAGAAACCGCTGGCGATAAGTCAGAGGAAGGCGAGGGCAACGGTAGGTCAGTATGCCCTGAATCCCCCGGGCTACACGCGCGCTACAAAGGCTAGGACAATGGGTTTCGACACCGAAAGGTGAAGGTAATCCCGAAACCTAGTCATAGTTCGGATTGAGGGTTGTAACTCACCCTCATGAAGTTGGAATCCGTAGTAATCGCGGATCAACATTCCGCGGTGAATATGCCCCTGCTCCTTGCACACACCGCCCGGCAAGCCATGCGAATTGGGTCTGAGTGAGGATACAGCTTGTTGCTGCGTTCGAACTTAGGCTTAGTGAGCGGGGCTAAGTCGTAAGCACGTTGCGACCCTAAAGAAGCAATTCTTTAGGAAAAACTCGGCTATATGCTGGAAACACCGAAGGATCCATGAATACTTTCATTTATCCTCATTAAAGGGATAAAAAGAAAAGTGACAATTTCATGGTGCGGTCAATCAGCAGGGAAGTCACGATGTGACCCCTCAGAGACTACACGCCGAGCTCCAAACGGGTTGACGGACATGAGTAAACCATATTTACTTGGTGTGATGCATGATTCAACAGAACGAAGAACCACCTACAGAATTTCATCGAAGCAGAAAAGCTATGTAGAACTTCTCGCAAAGATGATTAAAAATTCTGGTCATAATGCGTGGATATACCGCGAGGGTAGACATCGCAATATGTATATCGTTGAATTCTCAAAAACACTGATGAAAAATGTTGCGATTAAGACAAAGAAAGATAAAATCGATTACATACGCGGGTATTTCGACGCTGAGGGGAGTGTCCCACATTCTCCAAAGACAAGATTTTACATCTACTTTGCGCAAAAAAACAAAGAAGATCTATTGCAAGTTCAGCGATATCTTAATGATGTTGGGATACTAACAGGGAAAATACACAATCCAAGCCAGAAAGTAGATCCTGATTATTGGCGGTTCTTTATTCGCTGTCAATCATATCATGCATTCATCGAAAAAATTGACTCATGGCATCCAATAAAATGTCAACTCTTAAGGATGATGATATAGTCCATGCCTCATGGCGACATGGGGAACTACATGAACAAGGTATCCGTAGGGGAACCTGCGGATGGATCACCTCCTACGATAAAGAATGATGGGTGAATTAAACACTATAATCACGTCGATCAAAAAGTATATTAAGGTTAATCGAATTTCCTCGGTCCTTACCCGCATCATCTTGTGTAGGGGCCGGTAGATCAGCGGAAGATCGCCTGCTTTGCAAGCAGGAGGCCATGGGTTCAAATCCCATCCGGTCCATTCCGATTTTCCTATTGATAATCATGAGAAAAACGCCACCTAGTTTGACGATAAATTAGGTGGTAAGGACGTAGACCCATATCTTCGCAGAATTGGGTTGATGATCGTCCCATTGCGAATTACAGGCAATGGATTGCATACGCAACCTGGACGTAAATTGAGCCAGTGCTACGCCATTTGGTGGATTGCTCGGCTCGAGAGCTGATGAAGGTCGTGCCAAGCCGCGATATTACTCCGTGTAGGCGCAAGGAGCCTTTGATACGGAGATTACCTAATTGGACATCCTATCGCTTCGGCGATATTCGCATCAGCGAAGAGGAACCTGCCGAATTGAAACATCTTAGTAGGCAGAGGAAAAGAAATCAATTGAGATTGGGTTAGTAAAGGCGATCGAACACCCAACAGGGCAAACCGAATCCCCTAGCGACGAACTAGGGGAGATGTGGAGTTTGGACTCATTTACTCCCAAACTGGCAAACTCGAAGTCCTCTGGAAAGAGGTACCAAAGAGGGTGATAGTCCTGTAGAGGTAAACCAGTGGGAGATTTTTGGGTATCCAGAGTAACGTGCGTTGGATATCGCGCGTGAATATGGGAGGCATAAACTTCCAACCCTAAATACTACTCGAGACCGATAGTGCAATAGTAGCGTGAGTGAACGTTGCAAAGTACCCCTTGCGGGAGGTGCAAAGAGCATGAAATCAAATGGTTACAGACTGATAAGGCATGAAAGCGACGAAACTATCTCAGATAGTGGAGCAATGTCTTGTCGTTCGTTTCGAATAATGACCCAGGGAGTTCCTGGTGATGGCGAGGTTAAGGGCTTAAAGCCTGAAGCCGCAGCGAAAGCAAATGTCCGCAGGCAACAAGGGACAAGGTGTGCTCGCCTGTAGTCATTACCACGAGACCCGAAGCCAGCCGATCTATGCGTGGCCAGGTTGAAGCCCCATGAAAGTGGGGTGGAGGACCGAACCGGTACTGATGTGCAAATCGTTCGGATGAGCTGCGTATAGGGGCAAAAGACCAATCTAGACTGGCAATAGCTGGTTCCCCCCGAGACTACTCGCAGGTAGATCTCTGACGAGGTGGAGTACACGGTAGAGCACTAATTGGGCGCTTAGGGGAAGAAATTCCTCGGTGCCTTGTTAAACTCCGAATGTGTATTCATCGTAGAATCAGGGTAGTGAGGGCATCTGGGGTAAGCTTGATGTCCGAAAGGGAAACAACCCAGCCTTGCGTTAAGGTCCCTAAGTGTTAGCTAAGTGTCAAAGAACAAAAAGCGTTTACGATCTCAGACAGCCAGGAGGTTGGCTTAGAAGCAGCCATCCTTTAAAGATAGCGTAACAGCTCACTGGTCGAGATTGTATGCCTTGAAAATGGACGGGGCTAAGTTAACCACCGATACGTAAGCACTCCTAAATGGAGCTGAGTAGGGGGGCGTCGTGCGTGGGTGGAAGTTTGGTCGTAAGATCAAGTGGACCGCGTTCGAACGAGAATCCTGGGAAAAGTAGCAGCATAGTAGAGTGAGAATCTCTACCACCGAAAGGGCTAGGTTTCCTCGACGATGTTCATCAGTCGAGGGTTAGTCGGTCCTAAGGCAACCCTTAATTGAAGTTGCCGAAAGGGAAACAGGTTAATATTCCTGTACTTTCCAAACATTTGCTCATATTTTAACGCATTCGGGTAGATTTTGCAGACTCGTCTGTCTGTCTAAGCGTATTAAGTCAAGGGAGAACCGTCATGGTGAGAACTTGGCCAAAGCGCAAATGGTCTGTCGTTTTAGACGGATTTTATCAAGCTCGAGTGCCCGTGAAAAGAGACATGAGATGTCGTTTGGAGAACCGTACCGAGAACTGACACAGGTGCCCCTGGCTGAGTAAGCCAAGGTGTGTCGGCTAAATCCAGGCGAGGGAACTCGGCAAATTAGCCCCGTACCTTCGGTATAAGGGGTGCCTGCTTTGTGAAAAGCAGGTCTCAGTGACTAGGGCGCTCCGACTGTTTAATAAAAACGTAGGAGACCGCAAGTCCGAAAGGATGTGTATGGTCGCCGAATCCTGCCCAGTGGCGGTATCTGAAAACCTATTTCAATGGGGCGAAGGACCGCTAAACGGCGGGGGTAACCATGACCCTCTTAAGGTAGCGTAATACCTTGCCGCTTAATTGGCGGCTTGCATGAGTGGCTTAACGAGAGCGCTACTGTCCCCGCTTGGAAACCGGTGAAATTGACTTACTGGCGCATAGTCCAGTACCTTCCAGAAGGGAGCGAAGACCCCGTGGAGCTTTACTACAGCCTGTCGCTGTGATACGGTTTGGCTTGTGAAGCGTAGGTGGGAGCCGTCGAAGCCTAGACGCTAGTTTAGGTGGAGGCGCCAATGGGACACCACCCTAGCTTTGCCGTACCACTAACTTGCAAAAGGACACCGATCGGTGGGTAGTTTGGGTGGGGCGCCACGCGCTCGAAAAGATATCAAGCGCGCCCAATGGTCACCTCAAGGAGGTCAGAAATCTCCTGTAGAATGCAAGGGTAAAAGGTGGCTTTACGTGGATTGGGACAATAACAATCAACGTTGCGAAAGCAGGGCCTAGCGAACCAATCAACCTCATTTATGGGGGTGATTGATAACAGAAAAGTTACCCCGGGGATAACTGAGTCGTCTCCAGCAAGAGCCCATATCGACCTGGAGGCTTGCTACTTCGATGTCGTCTCTCCGCATCCTGGCGGTGCAGCAGCTGCCAAGGGTGGGGTTGTTCGCCCATTAAAGCGGATCGTGAGATGGGTTTAGACCGTCGTGAGACAGGTTTGTTGCTAACTTCT
>MUGE01000351.1:0-2171 GCA_002900545.1 Thermoplasmata archaeon M11B2D
ACGCATTTTTTCTTTCTCTTTTTCCTTTTTGAGCTTTTCTGCTTCCTTCTCTCTGAAGCCTCCTACAGAGAAACCAAGCCACATCAAAATAGGCGATGCCACAAAAATAGAAGAGTACGTACCAATCATGATACCTACAAGCAATGTGAAACTGAAACCATTAATGATCTCACCACCAAAAAGATAGAGTGTCAATACAACAAAGAGTGTCGTAAGTGATGTCAATGTCGTACGTGAAAGTGTACGTGTGACTGACTCATCAATGATCACTCCGAGATCTGTATCTTTGATCGTTCTTATACCCTCACGAATACGGTCAAATACAATGATCGTATCATTTAGAGAATACCCAAGAAGGGTTAAAAGTGCTGCCAAAATATCAAGATTTATTTCAACATCAAACAAGACCAGCATACCCATAGCGATGGTAACATCATGTATAAGCGCAATCACTGAAGCAACAGCAAAACGCCACTCAAATCTAAATGAAATATAGATCAGGATACCTAGAATTGCCAGTGTCATGGCCATGAGACCTTTTTCACGTAATTCAGACCCTACTTTTGCACCAACCATGTCAACACGTCTTACTTCAAAGTTGCCTGTATCCTTAAGCAGGGTCCTCATTTGATCGCCTACATCTACGCCTAAAGCCTTTGAACTTGTCTTGGTACGGATAACTACTTCATCTTCACCGCCAAAGAAAGTTACTGTTGCACCTTGATAGGATTTATCAGTCCCGATGGCTTCTCTTACCTTTTCTATAGGCGCTTCACCTTCATATTTTACCTGTATGAGTGTACCCCCGGCAAAATCGATACCGTAGTTAAACCCTTTAGTAAATATGATTCCTAAAGCCAATAGTACTAACGTAACAGAAAGGAAACCGAAACGCTTACTCTTGCTCATCAACGAGAGAGGTTGTTCATATTTAAAGACTTCCATTATTTCGTTCCCCCTCTTTTGATACCAAACCAGAATCCTAGTTTGTTCTTATCGATCTTTGGCAACAACCACTGGTACATACCATGCGTTCCAACAATAGCAGTTAGCATAGATGCGATAATACCGATACTCATCGTAAGAGCGAACCCTTTGATCGCACCCGTACCCGTACCATACACATAAAGTACTGTTGCAGCGATCAGTGTTGTAAGGTTGGCATCCCAAATGGCGGTAAAGGCATTTTTATACCCGTCTTCTATCGATTTGACTATAGATTTACCTTCATCCAGCAGCTCTCTAATACGCTCAGAAATGATAACATTCGCATCAACCGCCATACCGACCGTAAGAACGATACCGGCCATACCAGGCAGCGTGAGTGTTGCACCAAAGAGGGACATGATCGCCAATATCAAAAAGAGGTTTCCTATCAAGGCAATATTTGCAATGACACCGGCCATACCATAGTAGATCACCATAAAGATCACGACGACTACAAACCCTAATACTAATGCCATAGAACTGGACTTGATACTATCAGCTCCAAGGCTAGGCCCTACTGATCTTTTTTCCATTACATACACAGGTGCAAGCAGTGCTCCTGAACGTAGTGCGATCGCAAGGTCATGTGCTTCTGCAATTTCAAAATTACCGGAGATCTGTACACGTCCACCACCAATACGTTCTCTGATATTTGGCGCAGAATAAACCTTGTCATCAAGCACGACTGCCATACGTTTTCCAACGCTTACTGCCGTAAAGTCACCAAAGATCTTAGCTCCTTGACCATTAAGCGTAAAATTGATCACAGGCTGGTTGTTTTCATCAAATCCCACTTTGGCATCAGTGAGCATAGAACCATCTAGAACAGGAATCGCACGAAGCAGATACTTTTCTCCGGAATAGACATCCGGAAGTATCACATCTCCATAGCTTTTTGCTTCCTGTACGCTCATTGTATTTACTCTAATGTTTCTGTCTTCATCTACAGCCATAAGCTGCAAATGTGCCGCACGAGCGATAAGTTCACGGATACGCTGCTCATCTTCTTGCGTTTTGATCCCCGGTACTTCGACAAGGATCTTATCTTCACCCTGTTTTGCAACTGTAGGCTCTGCAAGTCCAAACTCATTAAGCCTGCCCCTGATAGTTTCAACGGCTTGTTTGATCGCACTCTGTTTTGTACGTTCAATTTCCTCTTGGGTCATCGTGATTGAGAATTTCAT
>MUGE01000114.1:0-5218 GCA_002900545.1 Thermoplasmata archaeon M11B2D
AAAACACCTGCGCCACGGCATCTTGTAAAAGTACAATTAAAATCAGGAAGAACCTTCACCTCATCACCCCATCATAGAATCCTGGTGTGGCACGACGGAAGATTGATAACAAAAAAAATTATTGAGGTTACCCCTGATGATTATCTACTGGTATCAAAATCTGTTCAAACGAGAGAAAATGATATTGAACATGTTGATTTAATAGCTGAACTCCTCAAACACAACATTCAGGACGTTGTTGTACGAGGAATTAATTCTCTCATAAAACAATGTGTCCAAGACCTTGGGGGATTATCTGCTGTAATTCGACAATTACATCTGAACAAAAAAACATTTTCAGACTATATATACCGCGAAAGTATACCTCTTTCTGTTCTCTTGGATTTATTACGAATGTCTCATCGGGACATCAAGGATATCCCAAAGCATTGTTGGTTGGGGGTGAAACGCGATGATACGAAGATTCCACGGATGATTCCGGTGAATTCTTCTTTACTTCGACTATTTGGTTATTATCTTGCTGAAGGACATGCACGACAAGCTAACAAGCTCTGCTATCAGATTTCATTTGCTGCGACTGAACAAGAAATCCGATCCGATATCGTTGACTGTATCAGTGATGTATTTCAATTGCATCCATGCATAGATGACCATGGGATAACAATCTCGAATCGACTGCTGTATACTTTTTTTGTTGATATTATTAAAACCGGGAAAAACGCAAAGGAAAAAACAATACCATTGCAATTCATCCGACTCCCCAAATCAAAGATGAGAGAGCTTTTACGTGGGTACTTTGCGGGGGATGGATCAGTAGAAAAAAACCGTCTTCATGTGACCTGCTCTTCTGTGAATAAGAAATTGTTGCAAGAAATTGGTTTTCAACTCCTTCGATTTAATGTATTTTATCGAATTAAAGAAGAAAAAAATAAACCTGCTGGTGGAAGAGCGAAAACATTCTACGATAAAAAAAATCTTTCACCTACATTCGATCTTTATTCTCTCTCGGTTCGGTCGTCATATGCGAGAATATTTGCTCAATGCATTGGATTTCCTCTTCAAAGAAAACAGGATCTATTGGAAAATGCTTTGAAAAAGGAAAGGAAACCAAGATTGAATGTGTTCGGTGATTTTATTGTTGATGGTATAAAACAGATCACTCCTATGGTTTCTGACGTGGATTTCCTTTATGATGTCGAAATAGAGGATTATCATAATTTTTTAATTAATGATACGATTTTATCAAAAAATTGTGATGGTGACGAAGATGGTCTCATGTTACTCATGGATGCGTTACTTAATTTCTCCCATTCATACATCCCCGACAAGCGAGGCGGGAAAATGGATTTACCCTTGATTTTGACGACCAGGCTTGATCCCTCCGAGGTCGATAAAGAGGCTCATAACCTAGATACCCTCTCTAGGTATCCTTTGGAGTTCTATGAAGCGACCTTGCGTCATGAGCATTCGAAGAACCTTGAGTCGAAGATGGGGCTAGTTGCTTCCCGGCTTGGAACCGAGTTACAATACGAGCAGTTTGGGTTCACCCATGATACTACAGATATCTCCGAGGGGCCAAAAGAGTCCTTGTATAAAACTTTGAAAAGCATGATGGAGAAGATGAACGTGCAGCTCAGTCTTGCGGCGAAGATCCGGGCGGTGGATGAGGCGGATGTGGCCTATAAGGTCATCGAACGACATTTCCTGCCAGATATCCTGGGGAACCTTCGGGCGTTTAGCAAACAATCGGTGCGCTGCCCGTTATGCAATACGACGTACCGTCGTGTTCCATTGCAAGGAGTATGTACGAAATGCAATGGGAAGCTGACTCTGACGGTCCACGAGATGTCTGTGAAGAAATATCTGACGATCTCAAAGGAGATTGCTGAGAAATACAACCTCCCGTTGTATGCGCGTCAACGCATCGCCCTTGTGGAAAAATCCATTGATTCAATGTTTGTAAGTGATAAAGTGAAAAATACGAAATTGACTGATTTTTTCTAACAGTTGACAGAATCATAATATTCTTATATCTATTTGTTCATGCTTGTTGTAGGTTGGTGTGTATGAGCGAAAACCCGATTCTTCCAGTTGATAAAAAAACATGGAACAAATGGTCGTTTTATCTAAACGTTGTTATCTTTATCATTATTGCAGTAGTCATTTATCTGTTGATTCTTGATGCATTTCATGCAGGTATCGTCTATGTCCAAAACGACCCAACCCTTCTTACAAACGCATGGATCGCCGTGGTCCGTGACGTCGCGTTTTTAGCGGTTGGTCTGGTTATCCTGTTTGTGCAAATGTTTAACTACTACCGACAGCTTAGCCGTCGTTCCTGGTAGGCAATGGCGAAAGGTGTAGACTAGACTGGGGAGCTAGGCGTTCCCTGTAACCAGAAATCGCCGATACGCTGGGGTCGAACTTGCGAGGCGGTGTAACGAGTATCTCGTGATCCGTTTGTTGCCTATGACACCTTGTCCTTTGGGATCAGAGGTGATAACCGCATATGACCGGAGGGTCATGTGTCTATCTTTGCTGTGGGAACCGGGTGAGGCACGGAAGTGAGCAGCCTTACCACAGACTGCCGATGCTCAGAGGGTTAACGGGGTTGAGAATGCAGATGGGTAGTCACCTGTATACCACGCACACCCACTCAAAAGACGTCTACACCCGCCAAAATATATATATCCATCGCGTTTAACGAGTACGGGAGGTTTTCCTATGGTTCGTTTGATGAAAGACGAGAGTCTCATGGCATCATGGCAAGGGTTCTTTGAAGATCAATGCAAATCAGAGATCGAGACGCTGGCGACTGAATATCCTGAGAAACGCAGTTTGCTTCTGGATTATTGGTATGTGGATAAGGCAGATCCAAAGCTTGCGGAGCTGTTGCTTCACCAGCCCTATAAAACCTTTTTTAACGCCGAGGAAGCCCTTAAACGTATTGATGTCTCCGCAGAACAGAAACTACAACTGCATTTTCGAGTGAAGAATATCCCTGAATCACAGAAAGTGTTGATTCGGAAGATTCGTGCGAACCGTCTGGGGACGTTTATTGCCGTTGAAGGACTTGTAAAGAAGATTACAGAGGTACGACCAAAGCTGCAGGTTGCAGCATTCCAGTGTCAGAAATGTGGTGCAGTGATCCGTATTGAACAGGATGAGGATATTCTTAAGGAGCCTTCTGAATGTTATGAGGATCAGGGCGGTTGCGGCCGGGTGTCTTCCTTTAAATTATCAACGACGCTTTCCGCCTTTATCGATTCCCAGAAGATTGAGATTCAGGAGAACCCGGAGGGACTGCGTGGTGGCGCCCAACCAGAGCGTATCAGCGTGTATCTCGAAGACGACCTCGTTGGAGGGGTTGCTCCAGGGGACCGTGTAATCGTCAACGGGATTTTGCATTCAATGGCACGTCATCGGGGGGCGTTTCGTCTGACGTCGTTTGATAAGACCATGGATGCGGTCAGTATCGAAAGTCAGGAGTATGCGTTTGAGGAAGTTGAAGTCACCAAAGAGGATGAAAAAAATATCATAAAGACGTGTAAGGACCCGTTGATTTATGAGAAGATGCGGCAGAGTATCGCACCGACAATCTACGGACTTGACATCGAGAAGGATGCACTGGTGTTACAGCTCTTTGGAGGGATATCTAAGGAGATGCCTGATGGGACACGGACCCGTGGGGATATTCATGCGTTGCTTGTCGGGGACCCAGGAACCGCAAAGTCTCAGATGCTTTCGTATATGTCGAAACTTGCTCCTCGTAGCGTGTATGCCTCCGGGAAGGCATCCTCGGCTGCTGGGCTTACTGCTGCTGCTGTTCGTGATGAGTTTGGGGAGGGACAATGGACTCTTGAGGCGGGCGCGTTGGTTCTTGCCGATAAAGGCCTTGCCTGTATCGATGAAATAGACAAGATGGAGGAGACGGATAGGAGTAGTTTGCATCAGGCCATGGAACAGCAGGAGATCTCTGTGGCAAAAGCAGGGATCAATGCGACTCTTAAGTCACGCTGTGCGGTCCTTGCCGCGGCAAACCCTAAGCTTGGTCGCTTCGATGAGTTTATGCCGATCCATGAGCAGATCAACATGCCGCCTGCGTTGTTGTCGCGTTTCGACCTTATTTTTTCTATCTTGGATAAACCAAACCGGAAGACGGACACAGACCTTGCTACCCATATCCTTCAATCCCATAAAGGTGGAGAGATTCATGAGCATCTGAAAAAAATCTCTGATGAGTTGTATTCCAAAGACCAGGAAGCAAAATTCATGAAACATGTGCAACCAGTTTTTAATCCGGAGTTTCTGAGGAAATATGTCGCGTATGCAAAGCGGAATGTCTTCCCGGTGTTGACAGATGATGCATTGGAGATCCTGCAGAACTATTATGTTGATTTCCGGAGTTCCTCAAAGGAATCCGTGCCCTTTACCCCTCGTCAGCTTGAGGCGTTCGTCCGGCTTGCGGAGTCAAGCGCTAGGATACGACTAAGTCAGGAGGCAAACGTCGATGATGCGAAACGAGCGATCTCTATAATTGATCAGTATCTCCGCCGTGTCGGAATGGACCGGGAGACAGGGCGATTTGACATTGACATCATCGCGACAGGAATCAGCCATAGCCAGCATGAACGGATGCGGTTATTGCTCGACATCATACAGAGACTGTGCACAGAATCATCTGATAACAGTGCAACTCGAGCCGATATCATTAGCGAAGCAGAGATCCAAGGGATAGAATCACGAAAAGTCGAGGAAGCATTGGACCGGCTAAGCAGAGACGGGCAGATTTACAAAACGCCACAAGGGAAGTACGGTATCACCTGAAGAAAAAAACCTCAAAAATTTCTTTTTTCCGGTATCAGAGTTTGGGTGAGAGTAAATTTACGACCGCTTTCTTCGCATCGGTCTTGTACTCATGACCGATCTCTGCGATGATGGCTGCAAGGAAATTTTCTTTTATCTCGTTCCAGTTTAATGTTGTCGCCCCGAAATACAGCTTCTTTGCGACGTTGGGTGCGCGATGGATCTGCGGTGCCCGTTTCCCAGGACGTGTATCACAGTTATCCATATGTAACACGTAGGTCTTCCGGAGTCCTTTCTTTCCGATAAGGTAGATTTCGAACCGTCGGTTAAAATACTTGTATCGGGGGTCTTTCTCATAATATCGATATTCCAACTCGAAAAACTGATTAATCGGGATGATTCCTTGGTGCAT
>MUGE01000115.1:0-5193 GCA_002900545.1 Thermoplasmata archaeon M11B2D
TGTGCCTCACAAGTCCCCCTATAAGTGGTAATTGTTGATAATGTTTTGGTTTCAATGAAGGAAAATGGGGAAAAAACCATATAAATAGATAGATATTTTTTTAAATATATGAGAAAGAATCGAAACATATATATATTCAAATATACATTACATAATCTTGCAGGAGGGGATCCATGCCTCTAACACGTAAAGTACGTGTAGTGGGAAGCAGCCTTGTTATGACGATACCAAGTCAGCTTGCCAAAGCACATAACATAAACGACGGTGATGAACTAGAGATAATTCCGACACAAATCGGTGAGTTTAAAATCCGAAAAATGAAGAAACCATGATTTTTTTTTATTCTTCTAATCAATCTCCAGATGAGATACACAGTATCAAATGAGTAGAACCAACCTGATAAAGTACTAGAACTCTCGTAATAAATGAATAGTAGAAAGAAATAATTTTATTTAAAATGCATTTTGTAAGATCATAAGGACATCGTTTTTTTCTAGCTTTTTGAATTTCCCAATCGATTTATTCATCACAATTTTTTCAGCAATATCTGTAAGCTTTTCCTCCTTGACTCCGACTGCTTGTAAGGTGGTTGGCATTCCAAGGTTTGTGAAAAATTTCTGTGTTTTCAGAATTCCTTTTCTTGCAATCCTGTGAGTATCTCTTCCTTTTATGTTCCAGACGTTCTGTGCATATTCAACAAACTTATCGGTCGTCTCTTCTGTTAAGACGTAGTTCATCCAGTGGGGGGTGAGTACCGCTAAACCTACCCCATGGGTGACATCATAGGTTGCGCTGACCGCATGTTCGATAGCATGCGTTGCCCAGTCCGTTATTCTCCCATATCCTAACAATCCATTCAACGCAAGACTACTCGTCCACATCAATTGCGCTCGTGCTTCGTAATTTTTGGGTTGCTTTAGCGCGAGAGGGCCATAGTTGATACAGGTCAGCAGTAATGCTTCTGCTATCCTGTTCTGGACAAACGCATCCTTTGTTGGACTAAAATACTGTTCAAGGATATGGCTAAAGATATCAACAATACCTGCTGCACTGTGATGCGGTGGAACCGTAAAGGTGTAGGTGGGATCAAGAATTGAGAATCGTGGCCGGAGCACATCATGATGGATCGCAAGTTTCTGTTCTGTATCTTCGTTTGATATCACCGCGTTTCCATTCATCTCAGAACCAGTCCCGGTTATCGTAAGAATCGTACCAATCGGCAATGCTTGTTTTATCATTGAATCTCCAAGCACAAACAAGTCCCAGGGATCTCCTTCATAGTAAAAACCTGATGCAATGGTCTTTGCACAGTCAATTACGCTTCCGCCACCGATAGCAACGATACCGTCAATATCGTGCTCTCTGCAACAGTCTATCCCCTGACGAACAGAGGAAATCCGTGGATTTGGTTGCACCCCGGATAGTTCGTGATAGGTGACTGAATTTCGCCTAAGAATCGTGGTAACCGAATCATATATCCCATTTTTTTTTATACTTCCTTTCCCATACACAAGAAGGATTCTTTTTCCAAACGTTTTTAGTTCCTCACTGAGCTGTTCGATTGTATTTCTCCCAAAAATAACTTTTGTTGGCACCATATATGTGAAATTAAACATTCGTCTACCTCAATATCCTGGCCTATAGGTTTATGGAATGTAAATATTCGTCAAAAACCCTTCGTTTGTACAAGCCACTTAATTCATGCTTTTCTTTGAAGAAAAAAGAAGTTTTATCGTGAAAAAAGCAAGAGTGGTCCCAAGGAAGATTCCAATGATTGCAGAGATCTTCTCGATATCGGTCATGGTACTAGAGCTCTGTATCACATACCCACAGAGAAGAATTGTTCCTGCTCCAACGATATATTTGATATGGGCATCAGGTTTCTTCTTCCGTAGCGATGGAGACATTTGCGTTTTTTTGTATATCTTCATTGATTTTTGACAACTATCGCAGAACCATTCGTTTTTGTCAGGGTACATACGAAGAGGAGAGAAACATTCAGGGCAATGTGGATGGGCGTACAGCGAAAGTTTTGTCTTTGTTTTTCCAATTAGTCTTAGCAAGGGTGGGGCCATGCTTCGTTTGAGAATTGGTGGGGTGATAAAGGTGCTGATGATGATGAGTAAAAGAGTTGCGATGCGAATCTGATTTGCCAGTAATCCTGTTGGTGCTCCAAAAATACCTCGATCGATGCCTGTGGTTACGATAATAAGCGCAACCCCCATGATTGGCATCATTCCGACTCCAATACTGATGGATTCCCTTCTGCTCAGTCCAGAAACTCGAGCGCCAACTGCACCACCTAGAAAATTGGCTATGACTCCAAATACCACAAAGACCGAAATAAAAACCAGCAAGGTGCCTAAATTGTTTGAATTGATGAGGTAAAGGAAATCGAACCCTGCACCAACACTGACAAAGAAAAGGGGGATGAAAAAGGCATACCCGATGGTTTTGATGTAGTCGGCAAGCATGCTTGCTTGCGGTGTTTTACGGATGAACAAGCCTGCGATAAACGCACCGATTAACGCAGTAAGTCCCATGTTTTCCGCAAACGCAGCAAATAAAAAGCAAATCACCAGACCAGAGGTAAGGATGATAATCGGTGCTTTCCTGGTGGAGTTCTTATGGACCGTATACCGAACAAGAATAAAACCTATGCTGACCGTAAGCACGAAGAATAGGAGAATCTGTAGAAGCAGAGTGAACGAGTTTCCCGTCCCAAACACCAATGCAAAGATGATAATAGCAAGAATATCGTTTAAAACAATCGCAGTATGCAGCGTCAACCCAACCCGTGTTGATAACATATCCATGTCCGCTAAAATCCGTATGGCGATCGTGGCGGATGTTGCATTTAGGATCGCACCCACCGCCATGGATTGGATAAGATCCATACCAAACAATAATCCAAAAAGACAACCACTAAAAAACGGGATTAGGACACCAAAGATGCCGACGAAGAACCCTGCCTTTCTCGTTTTTTTAAGGTCCCCGGTGTTGGTCTCAAGACCTACAATAAATAATAGGAAAATCACCCCGATAAATGCAACTTCTTTGAACTCAGGGCTTGTTAAATCCAACGAGAACTGAAACACAGCGGAGCCAAAGAGGTTCAGAGATACACCAGATAATGCTCCGAGGAGCGAGGGACCAAGGATAATACCAGCGATAATCTCTCCGATCACCCCAGGTTGTTTTATCTTTTCAAAGAGAAGATTGAATATTTTTGCAAAAATAATCGCAAGCGTAATCTCAAATAGCATCCAATGCATCCCTTACTAATAATCCTATGGAAATGAGTATCAAGTCATGGTATATAAAATCATGGAAAAATCATCTCTCAAATATTTTAAATAATTAATTCATGATGCATCCCCTTGAGATGATGAGCGAGAATCATACCTTGATTGCCGAAATATATGCCCTTACAGTAAAGGACCTTATGCAACCGCTTGAATCAAAGGATTCCTGTTTGGAAAAAACTGATGATATCGAACAGGTATTTCTCATTCTTTCGAAAAAAAATCATATCTGGATTATCAGTGATAGAGCAACGCTTGAGCTTGCTGGTGTTATCACGCAATCTGATACGATCTCGCTGTTCGCACCAGTGGTTACTTCGCTAGAATCGTTTGATAAACCATCGCTTCAATCATTTCAGTATGGTCTATCGACAAAAGTTTCTGAGATTATGTCGACACTGCCCATTACTGCTACTGTAGAAGACAAGATAGCTGATGCGATATCAAAAATGAAACAGCAGAAGATAAAACAACTGCCGGTTGTTGATGAAAACAACCGACTCATTGGAGAGATTACATTAACGCACCTCATCAATGAATATCTGCATAGAAGTAGAAAAAGTAGATAAAAAAAATTAGACATGCTACAATTCAACTCTTTAAGCGGCAGACACAGAAAGTTTTATATCGGCAGGTACTATATTAACAAATGGGGAACCTATGAAGAAAAATTATAAAACCATCATTCTTGTTGGAACGATTTGTATATTACTTTTTGCTACGTTCCAACCAGTCTATGCATATTCACATGAACTGCAACATCCGTTTAGTGGGGCAGAAACCAACGAAGAACAGGAAGAACCAGAGGTGTTTGGGCCCGCATGGTATACAAAACCAGCCACCTATGCACTTCTTGTGAGCGGGTATAAAGCATTAGAAACCGCCTATCCTGGGTATATCGAGGTAATAAAAGCCAATGAATTGTATAACACGGGCACAGTGACCGGGGGATATGATCTGTATTATGTTCGAATCACCAATGAGTCATTAGGACTTCATAAACCTGAAGCACTGTTCCTTGGTGGCCCCCATGGCGACGAAACCGTCGGAACCATCGGCATGTTCTGGTTTACCGATTGGCTCATGCGGATGGCATTTACCGATGAACCATGTCAAGAATATTCGAAAGAATGGTTACGATGGCTTATTGATCACAGAGAAATCTACATTGAAGTTTCACATAACCCCTATGGATATGACCACGGTCCCCAGCGGTATGATGCAAACGGCTGGGACCTGAACAGAGAATCAGATTATGACGGTCCGGGATATCCGACGGGTGGCATCTGGGCTAGTATCAACGGGAAAACCCTAGTTAAATTCCTCAATAACCATACAATCCGAGCAGGATGCGATTTCCATGGCGGGGTACGGATGTTACTGTATCCCTGGTCCTCAAACCATGATAACATCTACGGGACCAGTCCTATCACAGGGACATCATATAGTCATGCGCCTCCCGATTTCTACTTTTTCGACGCGTCCTCCCTACGGGTTGGAGACTATATTGGGGACTACGGGGGGGATCTAAACCAAAACACTGTCGGGACAATCCCTGATACGGTTGGATATGAAGCCCCAGGCGGAATATGCCCTTGGGCGTACGGCGCAGATACTGTTAAAAACCCTGTGGAAGCCCCGTACGTCGACTATGGGCCATACCCTGGTGCAGGTGTTCTTTGGCTCTCCCCGGAGATGTCCCTTACAAAAAACCCTGCAGAATCAACATTTGGAAATGACACGATACATCGCTATGGGGCGGAAGTACGTCGATTCATCTTACATCAAACCGACATTGCACAACCGTATCTTTGCTGGCAACATGATTCTGTTGAAAATCACGCTGTCCTATACACAAACACGCAGATAAACCTCACCTGGCAAGTGA
>MUGE01000116.1:0-5189 GCA_002900545.1 Thermoplasmata archaeon M11B2D
GAGAATAATTATGATGCCGCTTTTGTTGAAGTAAGCAGAGATGGTCGTTCCTATGATGTCTTGGATGCCTTCACTGGATCCTCAGGGAGCTGGCTTTACAAAGAGTACGATCTGGGTTCATATGGAGATGAATCGGTCTTTATTCGATTTCGGTACACCACTGATTCATACACATTGCAGGAAGGATTTTATGTTGACGATATCACCCCGGTTGCCTCGGTTCAGACGGTGACCACCTTGTCAAATTCCATTTCGAATCAGTACTATGATGTCACTGGAAAAGAGAATGGTACATACTTCTACCGGGTGAAAGGGCATAACAACGCACGTGGATGGGGCGACTTTAGCACTCTTGAGCGCATCGTCGTTGCCCTTGGCGATGATACAATCCCGCCTGCGACAACCTGTACTCTTGAAGGGGAGATGGAAGGCGACATCTATGTAAGTGACGTCACCGTCACCTTAACAGCAACCGATGAGGGGTCTGGTGTCGACTATACAATGTATATACTCGATAACGGTGCATGGACCACCTACATTTCACCTTTTATCGTTTCTACGAATGGCAATCATACGGTACGGTTTTATTCTGTTGACAACCAAGGCAACATAGAGACAGAAAAAAACTGTACCTTCACAATCCAGCAAGAAGTCCCACCAATAACAATCACAGTAAAGGGCGGTGTCGGTGTATCCATGGTCGTGACAAACATTGGGATAGAGACCCTGACAAACCTCAGCTACACTATCTCCCTTGATGGAAAAACGATTCTTCTAGGACAGATGAAGACCGGAATGCTTTCGTCTCTTGAACCCGGAAAATCAGTCACCATACGAGATTTCGTTGTCGGGCTTGGAAAAATAGGCATTGCAGTAAACGTCGGAGCAGCAGAAAGCAGTGCTACAGGAATAGTGCTTTTGTTCTTTGTGATTGGTGTACAGTAACCCTCCATCCTTTTTTCTTATTTTTTTTTGTTCATTGTTATAGAACAGAATAAAAGAACCATCATTTTGCGTTAATATTGTGCGAGAAGATATATAAACCTCTTATTATTTATTACTATTGGGATTTTTATGAAAGGAAGGAAAAAAACAATCTATCTAGGAGCCGTTGTACTAGGTCTACTTCTGATAATACCAAGCATTAACGTTCTTGGAACAATACAGGATTCTTCAAAAAAAATCGTACTTATTGTCGAAACAAACTCGACACCATTGCATGACGAACTCCGTGCAAGTACAACACAGAAAACAATATCTTTCAAAAATGTGCAAAATACCGGAAAATTAGACACAGATATACAAGTCACGACTGGAATGGAAACAGAAAATAATCCTGCGATTGGCGTAGTCCCCGCAGGCGAGTTACTGGTTTCGTACACCAAAGTAATTGATAGTTCTGAAAACAATGTCATATGGTGCTATTCTCTTGATAAAGGACAAACCTGGAACGCTGGACAATATCCTCTAATTGAAGGAAAGGAATCACATCCTGCTATCGATTACTGGGGGACTGGAAAAAAGTGCGTCGGCACCATGATGGGGGATCCCTATATTAACGACGGGGCAAATTACCACATATTCTACTGCACTGATATCACCGATACTGAGACATATAATTTTAGAAGCCTTAACTGGGCACAAAATTATCCATACTCTGATCGAAGAATACCTGATATTGGTGGTTATGATGGCAATGGAATCTCCTGGTGGTATGGTATCGTCGCCTGCGTCGGAACCCGAGCTGACCCCGGATCTGTTGACATGCCAATCTTCAACTATGCAAACTATGTTACAGAAGGAAATCATTGGAGTAGTTATTTTTCTGCATATCCTGGTTGTGAAAACGCTGCAATTGAAATTGATCAAACCAATGGTCTTTTCTACGCTGTATTTGACAATTACAACTCCATTGAAGACGACTGGGATCTCCTTCTCTTCCGTGGAAATGCAACTAATGATGGCACCGATAAAATAAGGTATATCAGTCAGGGTTTCATTGCTGATGTTCAAAACACGACATGTCCGGCGGTTGATGTCCATGACAACAAGGTTATCATTGTCGCTCAATCAGATGAAGCAGGCTCCCAGGACATTGTCTGTTATTACTCCTCTGATGCAGGGGTAACGTGGTTTAAGAGTGTTGTTGCTGATGGACCAAATGATGAATTATACCCAAAGATAGTCACCTTTGGTGATAAAGCGATCTGCACATTTATTCTTGATGGTGACTTGTACTACGCGAAGACAGAAAATATCGGGGAAACATGGAGTACACCAGAGAAAATCAATGATGAAACTGGGTTAGTTCAAAGTGAATACAGAAACACGGACATCACGAGCGATGGCACTGTTGTCTGGACAGATATGCGCAATGGAAATGCAGATGTCTACCTTGATAGAGTTATAATAGGAGTTCCAACACTAGCACTAGGGAGTTTTGCACCTGCAGGTATAGGCAAAGTATCCATCCCTGTGAAAAACATTGGCACTGCAAATGCTACAAACGTAAGTGTACTGATTACGGTCACCGGTGGACTACTTAAACGCGTCAATAAAACAAAAACAGAAGTGATTCCAACACTTACGATGAACCAACAGCTCAATATAACTACCGATGGGATTATCTTTGGTTTTGGAAAAATCACTCTTCTGGCTACTGCAAGTTGCCCTGAAGCGATACCTCCAGATGTGACGAAAACAGCAACAGCGAAACTTAGAATCGTTTTTATCAGAGAGATTACCTAATATCTCTTTTTTCTTTTCTAATTTTGTTTTTTTCTAGGAGGAAGTAATTTCGGGAAAAGACATTTTGTTTTTTTCTTACAAAGGTTTAAATATCCTTTACGGACTATATTTTTAACAAAAAAAGGGGATTTCTATGAAGAAAAGCCTAACAGGAGTAATTATAGCGGTAATAATTATAAGCGGATATGGAGCTGTTGCCTACTCGTTTACAGACCAGAACAGTATCGAAAAAAGAGATATCTTCTTCGTATCGTCTGTGCAATTAACCGAGGGAGAAGACTACACCACTGTGAATCTTTTCGAAGCAACCTCCTATCTGACGACACCAGGAAGTTACGTTTTACCGGTCGTAACTCGTGTATATACCTTTCCGTTTCTGACGAAAATAACAAATGTTGCTATACAGTTCTCAGAGGTACAGGAACGGACCATAGCAAAGCCTCTTAAGGTCACGCCACAAGCACTTCCGGATAATCGAAAAGAACCACCTAGTATCCTCCCTCAACCAGCTTCTTGTACCATATGTCCCGAGCAATCCTATAGTTACCATATCGCGGCTGGAAGGGACGGCGATTCCTTGACTACTTTTTTAGCGATTCATCTCTACCCAATTCAGTATCTACCCTCTGATAATATCCTGCGCTGTTCACAGAATGTAGAAATCACTATCACCTACAAACTCCCAGAGCCACGTCAAACCGCGACAGTGGATCAGTATGATCTTATAATTATCGCACCAAAAGCATTCTCTCAAGCGTTACAGCCGCTTGTTACTCATAAAATAAATAACGGTCTTACAACTAAACTGGTAGCACATGAGGAGATATGCGACAGCGTCTACTTCCCAGTGGAAGGGCGGGACTGTGCAGAGGAGATGAAATACTTTATCAAGAACGCTTTTGACCAATGGGATACCAAATACGTGCTGTTGGTGGGTGGACGAAGCGGTGGCATAACCCAAGAAAAATGGTGGGTTCCGGTCCGATACTCACAGCTTAATGATGGGGGAGAAGGCTCGTATCTTACTGATCTGTATTTTGCTGATCTTTATGATAGCAATGGGAGCTTCTCGAGTTGGGATTCTGATAACAATGGTATTTTCGCAGAATGGAACAGCCAGAGAAAAGACATCCTTGATATGTATCCGGAGGTGTACGTCGGGCGCCTTCCCTGCACCAGTGTTCCTCAAGTAAGAACCATGGTGAAAAAAATCATCACCTATGAAACCTCGACGAATGGATCTGAATGGTTCAAGACGTTCGTTGGTGTGGCTGGTGACACCTATCCTGCCGACAACGACCCGTATTACGAAGGAGAGCTTGCGACGAACGCGTCATTTCAACAATTAGAGGGTCTTGGGTTTCAGGCTTCAATGCTTTGGACATCCAATGGTCGATTTACCAATCCTGATTCGGTGATTGATGAGATGAGTAAAGGCTGCGGGTTTGTTCATTTCTCAGGTCATGGAAACCCCCTTGCATGGTCGAACCACCCTCCAAGGAATGATTCGTGGGTGAACGGCCCGAATGCGTTTCAGATGAAGAAGCTTTCCAACGGGGATAAACAACCAATTGTCATCGTTGGCGGGTGCCATAACGCTCAATTCAATACTAGTCTTTTTAACATAATTAAAGGGATTTTGGAGGATGGACTTTCGTACTTTAATTCTACAAAGCCGTATGGCGAGTTTTGGTACTACGAATGGATCCCTCGCTGCTGGGCATGGGCTATGGCGAGTCATACGAGAGGTGGTGCTATCGCCATCATTGCAAATACGGGTCTTGGATATGGAGAACCAGGGGAGCAGACGTTAACACAGAGAGGGCGGCACATGGAGTGGTTGTTCTTCAAGGCATATAAGGATGGCAAGGTGAACCTTGGGGAAACACATGCAACAGATATCATCTATTATATGACGGAGCACCCACCGATGCAGGATCAAACCGACTGTAAGATTGCGCAACAATGGGCGTTGTTTGGTGACCCCAGTCTACGCATAGGAGGATATCCCTCCTAAAATCTTTTTCTCTGCATTGAACAAAAATTTTATTTAGAAATATTTATATAATGAAAGGGAAATCATTTCACTAAGGAAGATTCGTATGGAAAAAACACTGTTTGTTCTTCTGACAATTTCTCTTCTTTGTGCTTCATCAATGTTTTTTATTCAAGCAAAAGACCCGAAAACAGGTCCAATCCCATCATTCTGCGATAACGCCCCGATCATTGAGATGATCAATCAAATCGATGAATCGCTTTTAGCGAAGTATCATCAGGGGCTGCTGAAGTTCGGACCGCGGTATACCGGTTCGATTAATTGTACGCTTGCGGCGGAATATATCTATTCCTCGTTTCAACAGATGGGGCTTGAAGTAGAATTCCATGAATGGCGGTACGGGGGGTTCCAGAGCAAAAATGTCGTTGCCACATATTATGGGACC
>MUGE01000117.1:0-5140 GCA_002900545.1 Thermoplasmata archaeon M11B2D
AATGCTCCTTGAGCGATTCCCAAACGCATTCCCACTCCTTCGGAATCTGCTGCGATACTAAGAAGATACCTCACCGATCTTTTCTCCCTTTTTTCTTCGATGATACCTATAATGAAACACCACAATACTTTCGAAGATGACTCTTTCGGATTTTCAAGAAATATCTTAAAAAATGAAAAAAAGAGGAGAAGGATTGAGCAGTACTCTCAATTCCGTTTAACGATTCTCATAGGAACTTAACCGCTGTGACGTCCTGACGTGCATTGTTTCCCATCTCATCATAAGCCATGACGCTGATCGTGTGTGGGATGAAAGGCAGGCTGAACCGTGTCCATATAAAGGTATAAGGCGAGGTTGTAACTTCAGCCTGCTGTACTCCATCGATGAGGAACAAAACCCTGTCAATGCCGGATTCTGCGTCTGTAGCATTTACTTGAATGGTTATCTTGCCTATGATGAGAGCATTTTTTGCAAGCAGACGCGCTTTTCCATCATTATCCTGGATGTAGAAATAGCCGCTCTTTGGTTTTTCGAACATCACCGTGGGTGGTATGATATCAGGCACAGATCCTGTGGTAAAACTCCAGAGGGGGCCTTCCGTGACCTGCCCATGGTTATCGTGAGCGACTATCTTCCAGTAATACTTTGTTTGGAACTGCATGAGACCAACATCATAGGTCATCTCGAAGATGTTAGCCTTGAGAAGCGGTGGTGGGTTTGTGGTTCCGAAATAAAGGTCAGAGTATACATCTTCGCCGATATCCGGATCGCTATTCGTCCAGAAGAGATCCCTTGAGATGTCAACGTCGGTGGCACCATCGGCTGGTTTAGGATTTGAGGGAACTGCCGGTGGATGTGGAGTACCAAGCCAGACACCTGCAGCATCATCGACGTAGTAGGCATCGAACGGGTTCCCGCTTGGAGGGTCGGAGTAGCCTTGATGAACTTCCGAGTTGAAGACTACGGCGATGACTTGAAGGTTTCCGAACTGTATATTGCCGAAATCATGACCATTACCATCGTCATAATCATGGCCGTCCCAGACCATAGACCCCGCCCACGAGCCGTTTATAGTTATGACGATGTCCTGGTTGAAGGCGTAATCAAGGAATGGGAAGGTATATGGATGCCCCGTGGTGTCATTCCAACCCATGGTTGATTCGACTTCACAGACGTACACATGGATATGGCCACTGTAAGAAGAGCTTTCATGGTTGATGACCGTGACATCGACGTCTATTTGGGCGTTACCCAGCCAGGTCGTGGTGAGATTGATATCAATATCCGGTACGATACGGGCGCCACAGGAATTGAGGTGTTCGCGGTAGTACTGCTCACCTTGAGGTAAACCCCCAACTTCGACTCGGTAGCCGCCATCGAACCAGACTGTCGGATATCCAGCGATGTTATACTCATCTATGCGTTCAGCGGCAGCGTCATTTTCAAAATCGACGAGACTGACATAATAGAAAGGGTAGTCGTTGCTCGTGTAGATTTTATGGAGTTGTTCTCGTGCGGTGTGGCAGTTGGAACACGAGAGATACGTGCCAAGTTCCGCAAACATTGTATGGGTAAATGCGTTGGTTTGCACAGTGGATGCTTGTGTCGATGCAAAGGGGGATAGTGGGAAGGCAGACGTCATAAGGATAGCACTCATTATGAAGATTACAGTAGTCGTTTTCATAATCTTATTCCTCAGAATCTATTGTTGATTTGAAAAAAGGAAAAAGAAAGAGAGAGGGAGAGGCAAAGCACATAACCTAGGATTATACCCTGGTCAGTATGATGAGCTGTTTGCCTTCGAAGTCACTGGTGACGCCATTGACCATCACGGTAATGTCAATAGGCCCTAGTCCTAGGAACGGTTTACAGGAGATCGTCGCATCTCCTTCAGCGGGTATGCTGATGGTTTCAGTGTAGGAAACGTTAATGAGACCAAGAATTCCTCCGGTTATCGTAATTGTGACGTCCACGTCTGTCGCTTCCGTGGTTCCAAGATTTTTTACACGGGCATGCACGCCAAGACCACCAGTGACCTCATCAAGGACCACACCTTTCTCACCTTCGATCTTCAGGATAAAGGTATCTGCGGTGCGGTTGAAGACGAATTCACCGTAATCTCCAACAGCGACATAGCCTCCATCCCGTGCCTGAATCCCACAGTTGGCCTCATCAAATAACCCATCTGAGAGGTCGAGAGTCTTGACCCATTGTCTGGCACCCTGATGATTGAGCTTTAGGAAATATGCATCAGAAAAAAAACTCTCCATGTCAGTGACGAGTATACCGGTGATAAAGTATCCACCGTCCGTGGTTGGGGTAATACTAGTGCCAAACACGGAATTGTTCTCGGATATCTGCTGGTCCCAGAGGAGAGTGCCTTGGTCATCCAGTCTGAGTACCCAAAGATATTCCGTCCAGTTTATATCTTGGTAACCCCCAAGGACGATGTAGCCGTTGGAGACCGTTTTGATGCAAACGCCATATTCTGTCACGTTAGAGTCCCCGAAGGTTTTTTGCCATAGTACGTCACCAGTCTCATCTGTTTTTACCACCCACACGTCTCCCATATCGTCGGCAGCATCTGTTTGACCGACAATGATATAGCCACCGTCAACGGTTTTCGTGAACTTTTTTGGTTCGTCATAAGAAGTCCCGCCTATGGTTGTGTTCCACTGTTCGGTTCCATCTGGGGACAGTTTAATCAGCCAGAGGTCAAAATTGCCGTTGCCATAGGAAGTGGTCAGGCCAAGGGCGATGTAGCCGCCGTCCGATGTCTCAAGGATGTCGTATCCATGATCAAGCTCATCGCTTTTTCCAAAGCTTTTCTGCCAAACAAGATCTCCATTTGCATCGGCTTTGATTACGATGATGTCCCAGAGCCAGGCGCCACCAAGGCTGCCGACAACGATATAGCCACCGTCCGTTGTTTGATGAACGACCGTCCCATACAGATTTATCATGGGCATCGGGAAATTGTTATGCCAGGATACTTCGCCGTTTCCATCGGTTTTTACCAAAAGAAGTTCGGTATAGCCTGGGGGAGTTACAATTGTCGAACCCGTAAAAATATAGCCCCCATCCGCGGTTTGGTCGACGTAGTACGCCCGGTCGTTTATGATACTGTCGAAGGTTTGTATCCATTCGAACTCAGGTTCTGAAGATGTTTGTGTCGTGGGTTTTGCTAATGAGGCTCCAGCACCCATTAGTACGGTTGCGCATACCAGCATAGAAATAAAGATATTTTTTCTTTTTTTATTTTTCATATATCCACCCTTTTTTAAGCCCGTAATTCTCATTCTTGTTTATAAATACTTTTAAAATGTTCGGAAAAAGCCAAACAATATAATAAAAAAATTTTGATATGTTCAACTTTTTTCTATCTTCTTTGTTCTTTCTGTTCTCATCAACTCAACAGGTAAAAATAATAGATTAAACAAATATGAATACGGTCTTTTAGATGTTTTTTTATGCAAGTCAATAGTTTATAAAAAAACAGAGATCGTCTCTAAAGTTTACGTAACCCGGAGAACGAACGGGCCAACGATAACTGCAGTGACTATTTTATTCGCAGGGGCTACTCCTTCTGCAACCGCACTGACCGTTATCTCAACTCGACCGATCCCAAAGATAAATCCAGTTGCCGCTATTGGTTCAAAACCAGGAGCAATCTTAACGAACGATCCAGTCGTTTCCTTCCCGAAAAAAACAAACCCTTGCATGGTTATCGTCCATTGCACATTTATTGCATCAGCATTGCCACTGTTTTTAATCTCTGCATGAACACCAAACCCGCCGGTAATCTCTCCGATCTCAATGGCAGGCCCTCCCAGTATAACGATCGTAAGAGGTTCTGACCAGCCGCTTAGGGCACCTTCCATATCCTTTGCTATCACTCTGATATCATAGGTTCCTTTTGTTGTCCACGTATGGACTGCTTGAACGGTTTGACCAGATGCGTAAGGCCCCATCCAGTCGCTTATCTCATCCCCCCAAGACCATCGATAATAGATGAATTGAGAGTCATTATCTACCGTCTGCGAACTAAAGGTGTACTCGACATCCGTCGAACCCTCTGTCGGCCCTACCGGTTTGTCTGGGGTTTCAGGAGGCGTGTTCGCACCGCCTCGAATACCAGCAAGCGTCGCAAGGGTTGCAATGGACAACCGTGAGCAATTCACCGCATAGGAAATGTTCATATGAGCAATCGTATCCTGACTCGTATGATAATAATCGTTGAATTTATACTCATGATAAAAAATACCTTCAAAACCATTCTCCCAGAAGTAGGTCTGATCGCTATGCGCAAACCCACTTGGGATTGCAGTCAGATGGATGTACTCATAGTACATTTGACTAATATTCACCGTGAAATTTGTCACCCACCGTGGGTTTCCATTATCATAAATCTTTATCATGCTTGCTTGAGACGGGGTCAGTGCGTATCCTATCATGTCGACATTAAGAACCGCAACAATGTTATCCCCATTTTGAACTGCCTCTTCTACATATTCATGACTCCCAAGCATCCATTGCTCTTCCCCTGAAAATGCGATAAAACGAATGGTGTGTTCAAACGAATACTGACTTAATAGATACGCTGCAGTCAGCACAGTTGCTACACCCGATGCATCGTCATCAGCACCGGGACAATTTGACACGGTATCGAAATGACCGAAAATAAGATAGAGTTCATCACTTGTCTCATTAACACCGGGAAGGGTTGCTTCGATATTTCTATCTTGGTATCCACCGTTCGTCCAATTTTGATAACGGACAGTAAGCCCCAGACTTTGGAATTCATTATAGAGATACGTCCCTGTGTTATAGCACGACGTCGATCCTGTCACACGCGTTCCAAATCCAGTGATGTTTTCAAGATAGGGGAAATATACAGGTTGGGTGATGTTTTCTATGATATCAACAATCAAATCGTTTTTATGACTACAGGCACTATTGTAACGTCCATACGTTTGTTGAACATCACTAGTAGTTCTGCAATCATCAATTTCCCCCTCAATTGCCGTAATTTCATAGACCGTAGTTGGAAGAAGCAAAATACCTAACAATATACATAATACCTTCTGTACCATATGAAATCCTCTATGTATTATTTAATCATAATGATTATTATTATATA
>MUGE01000118.1:0-5135 GCA_002900545.1 Thermoplasmata archaeon M11B2D
TTTGGCACCATCTCCGGTGGTATCGGTCTTACCATTGAAATCAAAAACATTGGGGAGATCGACGCACACAATATCGAAGTAGACATTCAAACGACTAATGGAGTTTTCATAACATCCCTCCCAAGTCACTATCAGATTCCGTTACTGTCTGCAGGGGATTCAACAGAAAAAAGCATACGGGTATGGGGGGTTGGTCTTGGGTTTTTTACCAGCCTTCCAAAACTGACCCTCACTGCCTATGCACCCTATGCAAAAACCAGAGCGAAACACATCGACATCCGTCTCCTTGGACCATTTGTAAAAAAGGTCGGTGAGTCCTGGGATGCTGACGAATCCTATACCGGATACACCCTGTACACTCCTATGATGTCCACAGAGACGTTCTTGATAAATAACAGTGGGGAAGTGACACATTCGTGGAAGAGCGCACATAGACCAGCATTGTCAGTCTATCTTCTCGAAAACGGGCATATCCTTCGTACTGCGTTTCCAGGATATAACCCGCGGTTCTGGGGAGGAGGCATCGGTGGTCGTGTCGAACTGTTTGACTGGAACGGGACCAAGGTATGGTCTTTTGACTATTCAACCAGTGACTATTGTCTACATCATGATGTGGAGATGTTGCCGAATGGCAATATCCTTATGATCGCCTGGGAGTACAAATCAGCAGCAGAGGCTGTTTCCAAGGGACGTAACCCAAACACGCTCCCCTATAGTCAGCTGTGGCCTGATCATCTCATCGAAGTAGCCCCGCTCAACGGATCTGGTGGCACGATTGTCTGGGAGTGGCATCTCTGGGATCATCTAATCCAAGACTACGACCCAACAAAGGAGAACTACGGGGTCGTACAAGACCATCCGGAGTTGGTTGATATTAACTATGGCGGAAGAATCCTTGCAGATTGGACCCATATCAATTCCGTCGATTATAATGAAGAATATGACCAAATCCTGCTTAGTGTACTGAACTTTGATGAGATTTGGGTTATCGACCATAGTACGACAACTGAAGAAGCCGCTGGTCATACCGGGGGACGATACGGCAAAGGCGGGGACCTGCTCTACCGCTGGGGAAACCCATTGACGTATCAGATGGGCAGTGAGAGTGACCAGAAGCTGTTTAACCAACATGATGCAACATGGATTACACCAGGTTTACCCGGAGAAGGTAACATCCTTATTTTCAACAACGGCCAGGGACGTCCCGGCGAGGATTATTCCTCGGTAGACGAGATTGTCCCTCCGATGACACAGAACGGGACATTTGTTCTCCTTGCAGGGTCTGCGTATGGACCCAACGAGGTGATATGGGGCTATACGGCGGAGAAACCAACTGAGTTTTATGCGATAAATCTTGGGGGTGCACAACGGTTACCGAACGGCAATACGCTTATTTGCAACGGACCGCTTGGTCAGTTCTTCGAAGTTACCAGTGAAAAAGAAGTTGTGTGGACGTATGTAAATCAGATTCCAGATCCGCTCGATAGTCATGTGTTCAAAATCCTTCGATATGGACCGGAATATCCAGGACTACCGTTTCGGTGATGGTGACAGGAAAAAACCTTTTAAAGATGGATTCCTTGCTGGCCCACTATGGCAAAGAGACGAAAAGAAGGAGCTGAAGCGGAAGAGCAAATCGATTTCCAGATACCAAAGTTCGATGAAGAAGCGTTTTTGAAACGGGAACGGCGCAACATCAAGACAATGCTCATTGCATTCCTCTTTGGTCTGCTCATTTCGATTATCTGTTTTGGATTCTGGGTGCTCATCGGTGATAACTACCTTCGCTGGGAGCTTGTCCTGCTTGTCGGGGTCGTAAATTCAATCTGGATAAAATATCTGTTCTTGAAACTGAAGATTGATCTTACTGATTTTGGACGCAAAGGCTGGTTGAGCACGTTTTTCACCTATTTCTTCACTTGGCTGCTGATCTTAGTTGTGCTGGTGAACCCTCCGTTCTATGACGCGGAATCACCACGTGTTGAAATCGCAGTGCTCCCCGGGATGCAAGAACCAGGTGGCACCATCTTAATTGCAGCGTACATCGTTGACAACGTCGGGGTCAACAAGGACGGAATCAACTTCACGATTACCGACCCTCTGGGAACGAGGCAATCCCCGGATTTCACCTACGAAGATAACATCTTCCGGTATACCTACGAGAACCCTGATGATTTGCTCGGTACCTATGAATTCCTGTTCGTCGTCTCTGATGTCAACGACAAAAAGACGACCATGAACGGCTCGTTTACCTATTCAAGGGACGCCCTGAATATCACCTCATCGCTGCGCGATGGGATCAGAAGTGGGGATTCAATCACCATTAAGGCCGACGAACGGATAAGCAAAGAGAATTTCAGAGTGTACTATCGAATCGATGGTAGCCAAGACATCAACGTCGATCGCAAGACACCATCCGATAAAGAGCGATACGAAACATCAGCGGAGTTCGAAGGATGGACCCCAAATGCTACTCTGACCGTACGGGTCTATGCTGAGGCACGATATTACTTCATAAACGTGCCTGAGAAGTTCTCAAACATCGTCACAGACACACAGGTTTATGAGTTTTCAACGGCAAACGACCCGACCATCGGAACACAAGAACCATTGGTGGAATGGAACGTTACGCTTGCATCACCCCAAAAGCCACAATTGCCAAACACGCTTAACTACATCCTACCCTATCCAAGAAGCATCGGGGCTACCCCCGGCTTTGAGGCGATCATGTTGATTCTCGCTGTCGTAGTCGGGATGCTGCTGTTCAAACGCAAAAAGAAAGATACCATGCCATGAACGAGATAGCAGTCTTCTGCCAGTCATTTAAAAAGGATTTTACTCCCCGCGCACAGAACCCGCGACAACCGGTTCGCTGCTGGTCAGAAAAAGATGTGCTGGACGGCACCGTGGTCGATGCATACGTCATTATCCTCCGAACACAAGGATGCTCCTGGATGCGTTCTTCCGGTTGTACGATGTGCGGGTATTTCAACGACAGCATGCTTGCCCCGGTTTCTGAAGAGGAGTTACAGGCTCAGTTTGAGGTCGCCATGCACCAGTACAAAGGGGAAAAGATTGTAAAACTGTTCACCTCAGGAAGCTTCCTTGATTCTTCAGAACTCCCTGACGTCGTGCAACAGAACATCCTCGATAGCCTATCCAAGAAAGCAGAAAAAATCTCAGTGGAGTCACGACCGCAGTACATCACTGAAAAAAAACTGACGGTGATTGAGAAGACGCTGTCGTCAAAAGAATTTGAAATCGGGATTGGCCTGGAGACCTCAAACGACGTCATCAGAGAAAAAGCAATCAACAAAGGGTTTACGTTCCAGCAGTACGTCAAGGCCACAAAGCTCCTGCGAAACCATCAGATGAAGGTGAAGACCTACGTGCTTATGAAACCACCGTTTTTAACAGAGAAACAGGCACTTATGGATTGCGTTCGAACGACCAAAGAAACCAAAAGATACACGGATAGCATCTCCCTAAACCCGACGAACGTGCAACATCATACGGTGGTGGAGTACCTTTGGAAACGAAATCAGTACCGGCCACCATGGCTTTGGAGTATCGTAGAATACCTAAAACAGAGCGCCAGCCTTACCGACGTGTTTGTGAAATGCGATGTGGTCGGTGGCGGTGGCATGCGTGGGGCACATAACTGCGGTGTCTGTGACCATTCGTTTCTGGAGGCAATCAGAGAATTTTCACTTTCGCAAAACTCGACCATCTTCGATAATCTTTCTTGCGATTGTCAGGAGAAATGGCGTGACCAGCTTGACCTGGAGACCCTTAGTTTTGGCTCCTTTGTTGATTTTTCACGGTGGAACCCATGAAACAAGCCGTCCAGCAGGGCGATATCGTGGTGCTTATTGATGAAAGCCTACGGAAAATCCTCGTTGATACCGGTAGTAAAACCGATAAAATTAAGGGGATTGGGGTCATCGACCCGAAAACCCTCATCGGACAATACTATGGGGAAAAGCTAACAATCGGCAGTAAACAGTTCTGGCTGCTTGTTCCTTCCCTGCAGGATAAGTTACAGGGATTGCATCGTCAGGCGCAGATCATCTTACCACGCGATGCAGCTCAAATCTGTATGAACTGCTCCATCGAGCCTGGGCAACGGGTGCTTGAGGCAGGGATCGGGTCCGGGTCGCTAACCATCGCACTTGCCTCCGCTGTCGCACCCAATGGGACCATCATTTCTTATGACATCAGAGAGGAGTTTATCGACCATGCGATGAAAAACCTCAGGCAAGCAGGTCTCTTACAGTATGTGACGACAAAAATCAAGGATGTGACAGAAGGAATCGATGAATCTGACCTTGATGCGGTCATCCTCGATATCCCAAACCCCTGGGTAGCAGTACCCCATGCATGGAAGGCACTGAAGGTCGGCGGGTATCTCTGTGCCTACTCACCACTTATCTCTCAGGTGGAACAGACCGTACACGCCATCCAACAGGAACGCTTCATCGAATGTAAGACCTATGAGAACATTCAGCGGGAGATGATCGTCTCAAAACATGGGACCCGCCCGAGCTTCGAGATGCTTGGTCACACCGGGTATGTGACGTTCGCACGAAAGGTGACAACCCTGTAAAGATAGGAGTCTCTGATAGCGGCTCCGAATGCTTTAAATCTCTTTTTGATATACACTGCTTCAACAACAATGGAGGATCTTGTTATGACAAAACGTGTGTATAACTTCTATGCAGGACCAGCGACGTTACCGCTTCCTGTTCTGAAAAAAGCACAGGATGAGCTGCTTGATTTTCGTGGGACCGGAATGTCCATTCTTGAGATTTCTCATCGATCCAAGGAATACGATGCGATGCATAAGAGAGCCTCGGAGCTGCTCAGAGAGCTCATGGGCATCCCAAGTGAGTATAAGGTTCTATGGCTGCAAGGTGGCGCATCGACCCAGTTTTTCATGGCGCCACTTAACCTACAGCAAGCTGGAAAACCTATGGAATATGTCAACACAGGTTCATGGGCGAAGAAGGCGATCAAGGAAGCAACTCTGTACGGTGAGGTGAAGATTGTTGCTTCTTCGGAGGATAAGAAGTTCACCTATATGCCGAAGAATGTCGTCTTTAGCCACAACGCAGCGTTTGCACATATTACCGGCA
>MUGE01000119.1:0-5102 GCA_002900545.1 Thermoplasmata archaeon M11B2D
GTCGGGGGCGGGAGTTGAACCCGCGGCCTCCTGATATCTTAGCGCAACTACGCTTCAGACGAACCTTTGAGCTGAGCTTATGAGTCAGGCGCTCTGACCAGGCTGAGCCACCCCGACGCGATAGCATGCTGAATAGGGACTGTTTATAAAAACTTTCTTCATAAGACCTTCTTATTCATCTAAAACCAATTTTTTCTTTCCCCGTAAAAAAATCACTGAGCTCCCCTGTTCTTTCAACTGATGCCGCAATACCGAATCATTCGTCACCACAATACCCTGGATCTTCTTGGCAATATTCAGTAATGCCTCATCAGCCAAACTAGCAGAATCATCAATTCTTTCGAGGTTCTCAATGAGCTTTAAGGCAGCCAGAGCCTTCTTCTGGCCTTTTTTCTGAGTCGAAAGAACCGTTAGCTCCCGTATAACTGCGGCAGGGACCACAAGGCGATACGAGCCTACCAAACGATCAAGCTCTTTTTTCCAATCGACAGAAACCTCAAAAAACATAAGGATAGCACTGCTATCCAGAATCACTGTTTTGCGGATTTTATCTCCCCATATCCAATAAGATGCCATTTTCCTTCGATACGTCTGCTTACCGCGATACGTTGCCCCTGATCAGCACAGACCGGTAATTTCAGTTTCACCCGAATCCATTCCGGTCGAAGTTCACTGATGATACCAACCGTCGTTGCAGTCCCGACCGTCAGCATCAACGGTTCATTGGTTTTCAGTGGCTCTACATTCTTCTCATCAACCGTACCAACAGCACGCTTCAGCAGGCACATCGACAAATCAATGGTATCAAGCACCGGCGGAAGCTGCCCTGGTCTGCCAACAAGCTTTCCTGCAAGTGAATCTGATTTAACCATCGTAGGATCAAGTTCAGTCCCGATGGCCAGTAGTCCACCCGGTAAGGCACTCTCAGTTACTGTGCCCCCCGTAATCAATGAGTACACCGTTGTGAATATCGGCTCAAGAACTGGTTTGCCTTCTACTTCTCTCTTCCTTCCTGGTGCAATCTCGATTCTTTCGCCTTTCGTCAGCGTCCCCTGAAGCAGTGTTCCTCCAACCACGCCGCCTTTCAATTCACTAGGTTTAGTCCCAGGTTTATTCACATCAAAACTCCTAGCGACATACATGAGCGGTGGTTTTTCCCTATCTCTTTGTGGCGTTGGGATATGCTCCTCCATTGTTTTAATCAACATATCGATGTTTATGTCATGATGGGCGCTTACTGGTATTATCGGTGCATTTTCTGCGCAGGTCCCTTTGACAAACTTTGTGATTTGTTCATAGTTCTTCAGTGCATCTTCCTCAGAGACAAGGTCGATTTTATTCTGCACAATGATAATCCGTTTCGCACCAATGATTTCTAATGCCATGAGATGTTCTCGTGTCTGAGGTTGCGGACATTCCTCATTTGCAGCGATAACAAGGATAGCACCATCCATGATAGCAGCACCAGAAAGCATAGTCGCCATAAGCGTCTCATGACCAGGTGCATCAACAAACGACACCACTCGAAGTAATTCTGTTTTCCCTTTACAATTTGGACAAATCTTCTGAGTGGTATAACAAGCAGGGTCGTCACAATTCTGACATTTATAAAACGCGGCATCAGCATACCCCAGACGGATTGAAATACCCCGTTTCAATTCCTCGGAATGCTCATCAGTCCATTTGCCGGTCAACCGTTGAGTCAACGTCGTTTTCCCATGGTCAACATGCCCAATCATCCCGATGTTAACCTCGGGAGGCTTTGGAAAACTCATTATTGCTCCTCTTTCTTCTCCTTTGATGATGCCTCTTTTGGCTCTGTTTTTGCGTCACCTTTAATGATTTCTTCAATTGGTTTAGCGCCAGGTTTCATAACCTTCATGTTTACTTGGACGATCTCCTGGTTTATCGTATTTCCACGGACTGACTTCTTTTTACGTTTTCCCTTCTCCTGTGGCTTAAAACCAAGTCCTCGACTTAACAGCAGTCGCCTTCTGGTAGACCCGGGGATGTCGTGTCTCATCGGGAACCCGTCTTTATCGGTCCCACCAGTAATCTTAAGTTTATATCCGGGGAGGGAGACGAAGATGCCGTCGACCTCATCGTTAATTTTTTTACCAATTAATGAGTTGGCATGATGTCCGCTCACAGGGATGTTATAAGACTTTCCCGATTGGATGTCGTTTACAACAACTTTGAATTCTACCATGATTCTTTCTCCTTACATTTCTTCTTTTATTGGAGTTGTATTGTACTATTGTGTTCCATGAAGGGGAATAGCGAGTATTTTATAAATCTTCTCCTTAATGAGGAAGTATTCTGCGGTTACTTGTCTTTCCAGGGGGAATTCATCCTGTTTTTCCTCCTCTTTCATCACTCAAAAAGAATTTAAGGAATAAGACCATTCCAGTTCGCACTTTAAAACAGGAATAAAAAAACGTGAGAAAATGTACGCCTTAGCAAAAATACATGATACAGTCCGAGTACCTCCCGAGAGATTTGGTGAAGATTTAAACGAAGCGATAAAAAATATCGTTCAAAAAACATTTGAAGGGACAATCCGGCGAAACCATGGGTTAATTGTTGTGGTTGATAACATAACGCCATTAGGTGACGGCATTGTTATTCATGGTGACGGTGGCATGTATCAGAAAGTCGAATTTGAAGCTCTTACCTTTAACCCCCTGTTACAAGAACTTGTCGATGGTATCGTATGTGAAATCGTCGAGTTCGGTGCATTCTGCCATATTGGTCCCCTTGATGCGTTACTGCATATGAGCCAAATCATGAATGACTATGTGGATGTTGACGTGGAAAGCGGACGGATTCAAGGGAAAGAAACAAAGCGGGTCCTTAAGGTCGGTGACCCGATTCGTGCGCGTATTGTTGCAGTGAGTTTAAATGAACTATCTGCTCGAGAAAGTAAAATTGGTCTTACCATGCGGCAACCTGCGCTGGGAGCTCATGAATGGCTCGCAGAACCAAAAGATGAAAAACGAGGCGAAAAGAAAAAGGACGACCGTCGAGAAAAACGAGATGAACGAAGGCAGAAAAAATGAAGAACTTAAATGCATGTAAATCCTGTCATTTGCTAACAGAAAAAGACCGTTGCCCAAATTGCTCTGATCAGACCGTGAGTCGATGGCGGGGATACGTAATTGTTCGTGACCCAGAGCATTCCCAGGTGGCCAAGAAGATGAATATAACAAAACCTGGTAGGTATGCCTTGAAGGTTAGTTAACGATATGTATGTATTACCTGATGATTTAAAGGACACGTTGAAAGGGCATATCGGACAACTGGTGGATGAACCAACACTACTTA
This sequence comes from Thermoplasmata archaeon M11B2D, assembly GCA_002900545.1. Classification (GTDB taxonomy): domain Archaea; phylum Thermoplasmatota; class E2; order DHVEG-1; family DHVEG-1; genus SM1-50. The sequence goes on from MUGE01000119.1 coordinate 3,325, forward strand.
CACTCCTCCGCGAAAAGAAAGATTTTGTTTCTGTTGGAGATAAAGTCACCTATACCGTCCTAAAACATGGGTTTATTCCCCGTCTTTGTATTGTTGATTTTCTCTTGGAACGCAAATCATATTCGCTTGAAATGAAAACCTGTATTAAGGAGTTTGAGGCAGTCCATCTTAAGATAAGGAATCCTCCTGGAACTATCACCGATGAACTATGGGATGCAATAAAAGCTGTTTTTCAAACCCCTGAACGGGGTCCGGTTTGTATCGAGATTGATGGGGAGGAAGACCTTGCTTCGTTAGCTGTTATATATCTTTCCCCTCCAGGCGTAACAGTAATATATGGATTGCCGAATAAGGGGGTCGTGGTCGTGGAAGTAACCGCTGCCCATAAACAGAAAGTAAAAGAAGTATTAGCGAGAATGTGAAGACCTATGGAAATTGAGATTCAATCAAAAATTGATAACCTCCTCCTCGGCAGAACAGAAATACGTTTTATGGTTCTTCATGAGGGTGAAGGAACTCCAAAGCGTGAATTGGTTCGTAGTGAACTTGCTGAGAAATTGAATGCGAAGAAAGAGACGATCATGGTTGATTCCATGCATTCTTCTTTTGGCTCTCGCAAGACAATCGGTTATGCGAAGATTTACAAATCTATCGAAGACGCTAAAGCAGGAGAAGCAGATTTTATATTAAAGCGTAATGGACTAGGGACAAAGAAGAAACGAAAGAAAGAAGCCTCCAAAGAAGGGGAAGAAAAGAAAGAACCACCAAAGGAAAAACCTCAGAAGACAGAGTCAAAAGCACCATCTAATGAATAACAGACAGATGGAAAGAAGGAGTAGATCATGGAGAAAAGAGAAGTTTTTAAGGTCGAAGGCGATAAGATTGTTCGACAGCGGAAAAACTGCCCGAAATGTGGCGATGGTGTGTTCCTAGCCGATCATAAGGACCGGTTAAGTTGCGGAAAATGTGGATACACTGAGTTTAAGACAAAGAAGCAGGAAAACGAAAAACCAAACGTCTAACTTCATTTCCTAAGGTCCCTTGTCTTATTTTTTTTCATAAATGCATTTCAGATCTGCATCCCTGTACTATTTTAGGATTCATTGGGTGAGTAGTGATTTTACGGATGGCATGAATGATAGGCAAAACCTATTAATTCTTCTGCGGATTAGCCGACTTGTCTTGGGCCTGTAGTGTAGCTTGGATATCACAGAGGCCTCCGGAGCCTCTGACTCGGGTTCAAATCCCGACAGGTCCGTCTATTCTTATTGCTTCCATGCCTGATGAAGTGTATAGCGTTGGACATTCCATCGTAACAGCTGATCCATTTCAAACTGATATTGTCTTTTATATACGCAGATAAATCGCAGACAATCGATAAAGAACAGTACACCACGTAATTGCACCCCATCCTTGACATAGCGTTTCATCTGCCAGCGGTTCACCTGTGAAAGGAAGTGTTGTATCTGGGTTGAAGAGACGAACTTGGTTTTTTGTATTGGACCTATCTCTGGAGGACTTGTGTCATTATTATCCTTGAGAATGTGTTCGTTTTGGCAGAGGGTTGCTATGTCCGTTCCAGGCAGGGGATAGAGCAATGCAAAAAAGGTTTCATCAGCCTTAAGAGCGTCTGCCATCGTTAGGCTTTCTTGCATCATTTCAATGGTTTCTTGTGGTGCTCCGATCATGAAATACAGTCGTAATTGAAGGTTATTTTTTTTTATGATATCAACTGCTCTATAGATTTCTTGGTTGGTCATCCCTCGGTTATAGACGGT
>MUGE01000120.1:0-5072 GCA_002900545.1 Thermoplasmata archaeon M11B2D
GGAAATTCATGATATGCACGAACCCAGACAATAGCGTCTATCAGGTAAACCTCACATAAAACGATTTTGGAATGTATTGTCGCTTCATCTCATAGCAATAGACTGGCGCTTGATCGATACCATAGTCTTTTTCACAATAGAATGTTTTTATAAATACAAATTACCTTAGAAAAGGGCAAGGTTCTTTAATGAATAGAAGTATCGGTGCCTGTCATGAGGGAGCTGACAACATTAGCGAAATATCCGTTCTTACAGGATACACGGCAATTCATTAAAGAAAACGGTCCCTCTGTTGGTGAACTTCTGCATGACCCTCCCTATGAACGGGCGAGAATCATCGGCATCGAACGACTAGAAAACGCACTTAAACATCGAGATGTCGGTTCGAGAAGTCTTGCTAGTGAATCAGATTGCATCATGGAAATCCTATCCTATCCGTTAGCACGCATGGTCGCGGTCTGCATCCAGGATTCCTATTTCAAGAAACGATATGCGCTTGGTGAGGCATCACATATGTACAAACAACTGCTCAACGAGTCAACGTCTTTTCTTCTCTCCGTAGCTAAAGAACTCGATGTTACGGTCAAATACAGCGCTGAGAAAAACACCATTAAAATATTTTTCAAAGATTATCTTCGCCACGCACCGACCAGATACAAAGAATGGAAGATGGTAAACCGCGGCATCCATAACGGGTTTCTCACTGTTTCCCATAAAGACCTTGCTCGGCTACTTCAGGAGTCATTACGAGAACGGATAAACAAAGAACTTCTCTCCAGGGAATGTGATAAAAACGTCTCTGATATGTTCTTCTCTGATATCAAACGATTTCAAAATACGCTGGCAATGCAGAAGAAAAAAATGGAAGCAACACCAGTAGGGAAAGTCAGCGTCGAGAAACTCCCTCCCTGTATGAAAGAAATACTTGCAGCAATCCAATCAGGTGAAAACGTCCCACACATGGGGCGATTCGCGTTAGTTGCGTTTTTATGCTCACTTAAGTTAAGCACCACCGACATCCTCAAACTCTTCAGCACTGCGCCTGATTACCAAGAAGACAAAACAAGATATCAGGTGGAGCATATCACGGGAGTTTCCTCCTCAACGGAATACAAATGCCCTGGTTGTGAGAAACTGCGCACCTATGGGATATGTCCGGTCGATAAGATGGATGATCTGTGTGGAAAAATACGCCACCCATTAAGCTACTACAGCACGAAATGGAAACAGGAGAAACAGACCCCATGAAACACTTTGTGACCTTTGAAGGCATTGATGGATCCGGGAAATCAACCATCTCAAAGCGCGTCTGTGAAAAATTACGATTAGAAGGCTATGAAACCATCTGGACGTTCGAACCGACAGATTCGACGATTGGCAAATTCGTCCAGGAATGCATCAAAAAACAATCAGACCCGTTTGTCACCTCTTTCGCGTTCATCGCAGACCGTATCCAACATTGTAAACAGATAACGGAATGGTTGGACAAAGGCAACATCGTAGTCTGCGATCGATATGCAGAATCAACCTATGCATATCAAGCTGTACAGCTGCAAACCAAGCTTTCAAATCCATTGAAATGGTTACAAGAGCTGTCATCCGGCCGAATTCTCATTCCGGATCGAACTTTCCTGTTTGTGATAGATCCACAAACAGCACTAGCACGGATCCAACACCGAGCTGAACTCATCCCCTTCGAGAAACTCGCGTTCTTAGAAAAAGTCCATAAAAACTACCTCACGGTCTCAAAAGGAAAACGTTTTTTGCATCTTGATGCGACAAAACCAATTGAAGAGCTCGTAGAACTCTGCTACGACGACATCCTACGATAGCAGGGTCTGAAAATTAAGAAGGTTTACTCTTCGGGCTTGTCTTCTGCGTCTTGTTTTTCTGTGTCTTCCGCACCATAGATGTTTGACGCAAGAAATCTCGCGCGTTGACCAACAATAAAAAGCTTTGCGATAAATGTAATCTCGTTTGCCTCCTCTTTACTTGACACTTGTCCGACGATTAACATAGGTCTCAATAGAGGGGTTGTTTTATTCTTTTAAAGGGTTTGTTGTACAAATGGTACCCGGTGTAGAGACCGATGACATCAAATATAAAAAAACAAACAAAGTTTTTAAAGAGAGTCAGAAGAAGAAATGCTTATAGATATAATCACTGGAGAGTTCACTACATCCATGCATCTAGCCCTTTCTGTTCGGTAGCCGCGATATCTGATAGCCCGAACGCACCTTGTATGTAGTTCTCGATCATCTTCTTATACCAGTCAAGATCGATTTCATTGCGGTCCTTCACTAGGTCCACTGGGTACATGTAATCGATTGGTTTTACCCCGCTTTTCGATGGTTTTGATATACCGGGTAATGGTCTTTTCGTAATCACAAACTTCATCTTCATCCTGCTTCGGATTGGTCGGCCAAGAAGTTTCTGAAGCGCCTCCGCCCGCCTGCCAAACGTCGATGCCGACCCGTCCTGGTTTAGTTTATAACGCTTCTCAGGCTGTACCGCCTGGATAATGATTAAATCATTCAAATCGACTTTCTCAAGATCCAACTGCGAGACGGTCTCCCGGGTTTTGTTTTTGATGCTTTCCTTTACAGCAGCCCGTGATTCCTCTTCCTTTTCCCATTGGGGGTTCTCTTGCAAGACTTTCATCATGATCTCGGCAAGCACCTTTCGAGCGATATTTGCCTTATCAGAACCTTTGAAGTTATTACCTTTTGTAATCATCTCAATAGAATCGTTTTTATTATCGAAGATAAGATAGTTTTTATGTTTAACAAAGATCATAGCATCATGCTGCTCTGACTCAAGCTCAAACTCAGGGTACTTTAGCTCGTTTTGCCATTTAAGGTTACAGTCTTTGATAGTGGCCATGGCAACCTGTGGTTTTGTAATCCACGTCGTCTCTCCTGCTGGTGGAGATACCTTTAAGATTTTTGAAAACTCCGGGAGGTTTCCCATAGAACGGGAGCATCCCATGTAAATTCCATCCGTGTCCCCGTAGACGACCCGTATGTTCTTCATCCTTAACGTATCAAGCGTGTCTGCAAGGATCATCTGCCCTTTTGTGGTAATCGCAGCAGCTCCCCAGAGGTTAAACTGCCTACCTGTAACGGTCGGAGCTGCAAGGATGCCATGTGTCCCTGCGTTACGCGCTCCCTTCATGCTTTGATACATCATCTTTAGTTGTTCAAGCTCTGAGTCACGGGATTTTCCCTTCGCTTCTTTAAGCTCTTGTTTAATTTTCGTAATCATGTTCATGATTCCTGTCATCGCACAGTTGACGACACCAGGTTTTGGGTCTATCCGCACCCCAATCATGAACCCTTTATCGGCATACGGTTCCTGTTCGGAAATCACACGCCAGTTCACATCTCTGTTATCGAAAAACGTTTCAGGTAGCTTCTTTAACCACACCCAGGCATCTGGTTTTTCGTTTTTCCGTGCGAGCATCACCGTATCCGCACCGATGTTCATTGCCTTAAGAATCGTAGGGTACATCGCGCCAACATCGGCGACCACGACATAGTACCAGGGGATGAAATGGGATCGTGCTTCCTTATCAGGCTTGATGGTCATACCACCGGGCATATGGTAGTTGACCACCTCCTCGTCATCATCAGCATGTATCTGCTCTTTGTAGATCACCTGTGGGTACTGCACCCAGTCAGGCATCTCCTCACCATATTTCACCACTCGGATGAAATCCTTTGACAGTTGCTCTCGTCGTTTCTTTGCCAGACGGATGATTGCTTCTTTGGTGGTCTGGGCATCAAAATCCTTTACAAGTGTCTGTGCGATTGATTTAACACGGCAGATTGGTGGGATAATCTTTTTCTTCAGGGCACCTCTGAGCAGCGCCATATGATCCCACATGTTCACCGCACCTGAGGAAAGCAGCATGTCAAACGGCATGCACGTCGTAAACGACAGGGGTAAGGCTTGTTGGAGGAAATGCAGTGAGACACCGATCTGCTCCTGGATGTCCTGTTTGTTATACGTCATCGTCCGATCATCAAGCTTGATTTGTGTAGGTTCGAGGTATACCCGGTTCTCGATGATGACATTCAGAAAAGGAGCCAGGGTTTTTAACCGGTAATCATCAAGCCATGGATAGAACTTCCGTGCAGCAAGATAGGTGTCAAAGCTACATGGATGCATCTGCACGATCTCAGCACCCATGATACCAAAATGAAACGATTTATCCTCACGACAATACAGACTGATAAAATTCTGAAAGATTTTTTTCTCATCAACAGACAACTGATCTTGTTTGTTTTTCAAAATCCAGTTTATCCGTCCATAGACATGGACGTTATCGAAACCAACGATGTTATGACCGGTGATGATATCCGCGTCTTTTGCTTGTTTACAGAAACTGAGCAGATGCGATATCTCTTCATCTATGGACCGTGAAAGATGTTGAAGTACCTCGATATCCTTCCAATGTGATGGGGTTGTATGAATCTCAAAGCTAAACTCTTCTTTTTCAAGGTTCTTCTCCGACTGGATTCCGATGTCGAAACACGCGTATCCGAGGATGTCGATAGGGATCTGTGGTTTCCCTTCCTCGAACTGTGTGGTTTCAATGTCGTAGACTAGTACCTTAAGATTCGTTTTTTGTCTTTTTGTGTCAAACAACCATGCTGTTCCTTCAGCGGCAAGGTCAACTAAGGTACGCTGGTGGTATGGGATGTCATGCTCTGCGGTGAAGAGGTCGTGTTCGAAAAATAAATAATCACTGATTTCTGGGACCACATAGGATTCTTTTGTATATACTCTAAAGACATCTCTTTTTTTCGTGAAATCACAGAAGCTTTGGTACGATTCCAGTTCTCCGATCGCAGTGATTTTTGAGAGTTTCGGATGGTCTTCTTTGTTTTCGCTCCATTGTTCAACGAATTTTTTTCTGACGGTTGTTGCGTCTGCAGCTGTGGGTGGAATTGCGAGAAAATAGGGATGATGCATCTCTGAGACTGACTGTGGTGGATTTCCCTTGAAATACAGATACTGTGGTGAAAGCCCTAAAAGCATGGTACTCATGACCTTGTTTCCCCAACTTC
>MUGE01000121.1:0-5047 GCA_002900545.1 Thermoplasmata archaeon M11B2D
GAATGAACCCTCCTCCAATTTCTTTTTAAAAAAAATTTAGTCTGAGGAGATTTTTTCATCTATATCATTTATTGTAATAAAAAACAAACATTCAAAGGATGTCGGCAAGAAAATAGATTTATATAATATCAGTTCGTATAGTAATCTGATGAATCGCCTAGGGAAAAAAACCATCATTACCGTTGCTGTAGCTATGATGCTTCTCCCTTCTTTTGCACCAGGTCTAGGTCCTCACATACTAGCATATGATATTGACCTTTCCAAACAGTCACAAAGCGCAATTGGTTTGTCAAGAAATATCACAAATCTCTCGATAGAACACATTATCGGTGGTCTTGGGTTAACTGCTGTTGTGAAAAACAATGGAAAAGTACCTCTGCATAATATCACGGTGTCAATCGCTATTACCAAAGGCGCCCTTGTCCGATTAAAAACCACCAATCAGCTCATACCAAGCCTGGCGATAAACGAATCTACAGATATTCATATCAAGCTTTTTGGCATAAGCCTTTTAAAAATTTTACCACTCCCGGAGATAGCGATTGTCATAAACACTTCCGAATCGATTCAAAAGGAATGTAGAATCGTGACGTTAGTGCTTGGTCCCTTTACAAAAATCATCACTACGTATGTTATTGGAGAAGCGTTCAACGGATATACTTTGTTCTCCCCTCAATACTCTAAAAAATCGCTGTTAATTGATAAACAAGGCACTATTGTTCACACATGGGAAAGCCAGTACCTTCAGGGACTTGGACTGTCGCTCTTAGAAAACGGAGATCTTCTGCGCACCATCCTGCTTTTCAATAATCCGATTTTTATTGCAGGAGGGATGACCGGCGGAGTTGAGCTTCTTGACTGGAACGGAACTAAACAGTGGCAGTTTAACTATTCCACTCCTCAGTATTGTCTGCATCATGATATTGCAATATTACCTAATGGAAATATCCTTATGGTCGCATGGGAATATAAAACGGCTGACGAAGCAATCGCGGCTGGTAGAAATCCTGATTCATTACCGACAGGGGAATTATGGCCTGATCATATCATCGAGGTTCAACGGACAAATCCATTCCATGGAACCATCGTCTGGGAATGGCATGTTTGGGATCATCTCATACAGGACTTTGACCCGACGAAACCAAATTACGGTGTTGTCGAGCAACACCCTGAGCTAATCGATATTAATTATTATACTGACGTAGAAAAACAACGTGCCGATTGGAATCATATCAATTCCATTGATTATAACGAGGAGTTTGACCAGATCCTTGTCAGTGTCAAAACTTTTCATGAAATATGGGTCATCGACCATAGCACGACAACAGAGGAAGCAGCAGGTCATACTGGGGGACGATACGGGAAGGGGGGAGATCTTCTGTACCGTTGGGGAAATCCTGCGACGTATAGAAGGGGGACGTCCAATGATAGACAACTGTTCGCCCAGCATGACGCGTCGTGGATAAAACCAGGGTGTCCTGGTAAGGGAAACATCCTAGTCTTTAATAACGGCCAAGGACGACCTGAGGGACAATACTCGTCAGTAGATGAACTTATTTCTCCTGTTAACGAAACAGGGTTTTACTATTTGGGACCTGATGCTGCTTATGACCCAAAGGAGCCGATATGGAGCTATAGCGCGACAAACCCGTATGATTTTTTCGCAGGATATCTCTCAAGTGCCCAGCGATTGTCGAATGGAAACACAGTAATCTGTGATGGGGATCATGGTTTGTTTTTTGAAGTAACGGCAGAGAAAAAGACGGTATGGCGGTATCAAAATATGATTCCTACCCCGATCACAAATCAGGTTTTTAAAGTCATTTGTTATGCGCCTGAGTACCCCGGTCTGCGATACCTATAACAACAGATTTTTACAATCAAAGTATATTAATCTCCTTCATTTGTATAATAAATTGACCGAAAGAAATATATAGTATACGTTCTATTTAAAGAACTAATACTATTTTAAGTGGAGGCAAAAAAAAATGTTGAGAAAATCAATATTAAAGGCAGTGTTAGTCATAAGTATCGCCTTAGCAATGTGTGTACCTGCATCGGCGATACCGACAAAAACAAAAACCGATAGCATCGTTTCATTAAACCCAGCAACGATGAATAGGGATGTCATCTTTGAAGACGGGTTTGAAAACTATACTGATTGGCTTACCAACTTCCCACCATGGACCTGCATCGATGTAGATGGTAGTCCAACATTTGGTCATAGTGCTGTCACTTGGCCAAACCAATGGACCCCCTATGCATTCATCATCTTTAACCCGTCCACCACCACGCCACCGCAATCAGCCCCCGAATGGCTGCCTCATTCAGGCAACAAAATGGTCATGGGCGTCAATGAAGACAATGTAGGCTATATCAGTGATGACTGGTTGATTACGCCGCAGCTTTCCGGTGATTATGATGAAGTCAGTTTCTGGGCACGTTCATTTAGCAGCCAATATAATTTAGAGAGGTTCACGGTTAGTGTCTCAACTACTGATACCAACCCCTCAAGCTTCACGATGATTTCACCGGGATCGTATATCCAACCACCGCTAACATGGACACAGTACACATTTGATATCTCAAGTTATTCAGGTCAGAGCATCTACATCGGGATACATGATATATCAGTAGACTCGTGGATGCTGTTTATTGATGATTTCGTCGTCACAGGTACCGGTGGCGGTGATACCACACCACCAGTAACAACCGCGACCCTTGAAGGGGAACAAAGTGGTGACGTCTATATCTCTGACGTGAAAGTAACCTTGACTGCAACAGACTCTGGCTCTGGTGTGAACTATACCATGTACAAGATTGATGATGGAGCATGGAACACCTACACCGCACCGTTTATGGTCGCCGGGAACGGAGATCACATTGTGGCCTTCTACTCGGTTGATATCGCAGGAAACATCGAAGACGAAAAATCAGTAGAGTTTACAATCCAGTACCCGCTCGAAGTTACCGTAAAAGGTGGAATCGGTATCACAATGACTATTAAAAACAACGGAACCACTGATATAACAGATGTCACATGGAGCATCGCCCTTGAAGGAGGGTTCCTTTTGAAGGGAGATTACGCAGAAGGTACCGTTCTTCAGATTCCAGCAGGCCAAGAATCAGCAAAGAAACATTCGGTTCTTGGATTTGGAAAAACAACAATCACTGTTACTGTGAATGGCGCTGTGACAACCAAACAAGGATTTGTCTTGTTGTTTTTCGTCATTGGGGTTAAATAATACCCCTCTCTTTTTTCCTTTTTTCGACATATTGGTTTAATTTTTTTTATTACCTGTGTGTTGAAAAAAAAAATGTACTACAGAATCTTTATGGGGATACCTTCTCCCATTTTGTTTGTACGATATCACTGACGATCTTCCCATCGATCCTATTTCGAGCAATTTTCATGACTTGGCCCATAATACCATTAAACGTACAATCGGTTGTTTCAGGGTTTGAGCATGTTGCGATAACCTCGTCAACAACATCGTGAAGATCTTCAATTGAGAGAGGTGTTATGCGTAATTCTGCTAATGCGTCTACGACTGTCTTACTCGGATTGTCTGCTAAAAACGCAAGAATACTAGGAAGCGCTTCCTTGCTAAACTCCTTTTCAGAGAACATTTTAAAAACTAAATAAAGGGTCTCCTCTGAAAGGACCTGAATATTTTTCCCTTTTCGTTTAAGGCTTTTAAGTGTCTCCTCTATCGTCACTGCAACAAGCAGGGGGTTGACCTCTAAAGCGCTTGTTATTCTATCGAAAAGTTTTAAATTACTCGATATACTTAAGGAGCTGATCAAGGGTTTTGGAAGACCAAGAGCAGCTAGTCGTTTCTCACATTCCCAGAGAGGTTCGGGCATTCTCTTTTTTATGATTTCTAAGGACTTTTCAGATATCGGCGTTGGGGGGGTGTCTGTATCAGGATACATCCTGTTTGGCCCTGGTAAAATCCTTTCAAAATCATTGGTCCCATCAGGGAAAACCTGCCGGGTCTCGGAAGGGACCCCGCTGGTTGCCTCCACCGCCCGTATTTTAATTTCTCTTACTGCGGTTTTTACGTCATCTTCTGTACCCCAAACAAGGACGAGCGTGTCTGTCGATTTTGCATCAAACAGTGTTTCTAACGATTGAATTTCTTTAGCAGATAGACCAAATTTTTGGAAGAAAGTATTTGAAGCAAGATTAGGCATAGCATCAAGACAGGCGATGACTCTCACACGACCCGCGATTTCATCGCGAAATGTCTTACTTGCGTGTGTCGGCATATCAAAAATGCCAGCAAAACCATGCAGGATAATTCCATAGATTTTCCCTTTGTTTTTAAGAATCTCTTTGAACCGCTTACATCGTGTATGTTTCAACAAGGAGGTGACATCCTTCTGTTCACTTTGAAATGTCTTTTCCGTGATACCACGCACTCTGAGCTCATCACGGATGTCAAGAAGAGCTTTTTGTCGCTGTGCCTCATAGGCGACCGCTTTGGGGATGTACTGGAGTTTAGAGACCCCTTTTAACTCAATGCGTGTGCTTCCTTTTATACTGACATTAATGTCTTGGCGTACACTTCCCAGTCCTCGCCGTACCTTACCAGTGGAGCGAAGTAGTCGTCCGATAAGAGAAGCGACCTCACCAGCCTCGGTTGGGGTCTGAATATCAGGGTGGGTAACGACCTCGACAAGAGGGATACTCAATCGATCGGTTTTAAAAACAATCTGATGCCCTACATCGCTGATCTCACGGCAGGCATCTTCCTCTAATCCAAGTTGAATTAGTCGTATTTTCCTGTCTTTATAAGGAATCCAGCCTTCGACGCCGACAATCCCTGTTCTTTGAAAACCTGTCGGGATGCTGCCGTCAAGATATTGTTTTCTGCTAATGTGTATCTCATCGACAATGCTAAAATTCAGCAATAACGCAACCTCAAGGGCGATGTCCAAGGCTTGATGATTGAGGTGAAATGGTGGGGTGTCATCCATTTCATAGGTGCAGACCGTGTCGTTATAGAGCTGATAGATAACGTTCTTTTTTGTTTTAAATTCC
>MUGE01000122.1:0-5031 GCA_002900545.1 Thermoplasmata archaeon M11B2D
TTCCCGCCAGTGATATTATATTGAAGTCTCCATATGACATATTCATTTCCATCAATATCAATTATTGGGCTTTGTACAGCATTTGGATATTGCTTTTCATAATCGCTCCAGTAATTGCCTTTTACATATTGAGTGCCATTCATCTCCATGATTAAGTTATCCCATGTGTTGTTACATTCATCATAGGCATTCTGAGTGTTTCCTAATAAATTATTATTAAAAACCCTATTATTTTCACTATCTTCTAGTGCAATAATACCATAATAAGTATTTCTGCTGATGTTATTATTAGTAATTGTATTGGAGCAAGAAGAGTAGGAGTAAATACCGTGGGAATTATTTGTGATAATGTTATCAGAAATATAGTTACTATCAGAATTAAGGCAAAGAACAATACTACTGCCAACATTGTCTATAATGATATTGTTATGAATCAAGTTAGCTTTGCTTTCTCGTAGATATATGCCTGCAACAGTAGGCCATAGTGGTAATTTTAGTTGTATACCTGTTAAATCTACATATTTATTCAAATCTGCATTATTGGAGATAATATTGTTTGTAATCGTGGTGTTATGACATGAAGATAAATGAACGCCAATCAAACCATTTTTTATAGTGAATTCACTAATAGTTACATTATTTGCACATACATATACTGTATCATTAATCCAATCGCTTTCTATGATTGTGTTATTTTTATCTTCACCAATTAAATTAATAGGTTTATCAATTGTGATATGTTCATAATATATTCCAACTGGAATATTTATTGTGTCCTCTGGGAAGGCAGCGTCAATTAATTCTTGGATTACTATTGTTTTTTTGCCTTCTTCTCCAAAACACCCCGTAAGTCCAACAAAAAGGAACAGTGCTATTATACAGATTATCGTAATTTGTTTTTTCATGGTTATCACTAAATTATCCTGTGTATATTTGTAAGTATAATAAACAATCGTAAATGTTCGGAGAAAACCGGATATAACCTATTTTTATCTCCAATAGGAATAATTAGTATCTATCAATCACAATAATATGACTAAACTCGTGTTCAAATCTTTTCTCCTGTACCATGAAATAAACCCTATGAGTTCAGGGAGAGCAGTGATGCAGTTTACAGACAAAGGCTAATAAAAGAAAGTTTTGTTTCTTTTTTCAAATTATTCCCGGGAACGGCAGGACTTTCAGGAGAACACATCCGTAATCGATTTCAAAGGATTTACCACCTGTGATATTCAGTTCATTGTTAGAGAAACATAATTAAAGAAATCCTACTATACGACTGCGTATGTTTCAAGTACCTCGAGGAACACGTGACTTTACTCCAGATGAAATGCAGAAACGTCGCTATGTAGAACAAACTATGGCTGCGACCTTTACTTCGTTTGGATACGGAGAAATCCAGACACCGACTTTCGAAAACTTGGAACTCTTCACAGCAAAATCCGGTGAATCCATCATCAATGAACTCTACACGTTTACCGATAAAGGCGGACGAGCGTTAGCGTTACGTCCAGAGCTGACCGCTCCCGTAATTCGGTGTTATATCGAAAAGCTACAGATGGAACCAAAACCACTTAAATTATTTTATTTTGGAAACTGCTATCGCTATGACCGACCGCAGAAGGGCAGATATCGGGAGTTCCAGCAGGCAGGTTGTGAGATTATTGGGACGGATACCTATGAAGCGACTGCAGAGTTACTGGCTCTGGCGTTTACCCTTTTAAAAAACACAGGTCTGAAGAACATTCGACTGAACATAGGTAATCTTACAATCGTAGGTGCTATTTTAAAAAACTTACATCTCCTTGAAGATGATCAAAAAAGACTGTTACCGTTCATTGATAAAGCTCAGTTCGATGATGTAAAAAGTTTGTTACGGGATTGTAATGTTTCTGAGTATGATGCAGAAAAATTCATTAACGTCCTTCAAACATCAGATATCAATGAAATCCGAGGATGTATCGATACTGACCCCGCTGCGATAAAAGAGCTCGCCGCTATGGAAACAATCCTTAGTTTACTAAAAAATGCTTTTCATATCAGCGAATATGAAATTAAATTAAGCATCGTACGGGGACTTGATTATTACAAAGGCTTGGTCTTTGAAATCGATGCGCCAGTCCTTGGGGCTGAAAAACAGTTATGTGGAGGCGGTTCCTACGAACTTGTTTCCTTATTTGGAGGCTCTGAGGTTCCCACCTCTGGTTTTGCGATAGGATTTGACAGAACGATTCTTGCTTTGGAAGAAGAGGGATTTCCGTTCCCACCTTTGAAGCTTGATGTATTCATCGTTCCGGTGAACCCAGACATGATTCCAACATCCATTCAGATTTCCCAGGAGTTACGGGGCCATGGTCTTTCTGTTGATTTTGACCAGCTCCGACGAGGTATAGGTAAATCCTTGAAATATGCGGATGCAAAACATGCCAAGCGAGTCATCATTGTCGGGCCAAAGGAATTGGAGAAGAACACTGTCACGGTACGGGACATGAAAACCGGCAATCAAGAAACAGTGGCAATTACAGAGATTTACTCAAAACTAAAGAAACCTGGCGTGTAAAAGGGTTTTGAATGAAAACAAAGGTGTTTGTCATCGATACATCAGCAATCCTTTCAGGAAAACCCATATCTATTGATAACGCATCGCTTGTAACCACCCCTGGTGTTTCTGATGAATTTAGCCCTGGTGGAAGGGATTTCCGAACCTTTGAACTCCTTAAAGAGACAGGTCTTACGATTCATATGCCATCACAGGCAGCATTGAATGTTGTACGAACAATAGCTCAACAAAGCGGTGATGATCGCAGGCTTTCTATCGCAGATATAGAGGTGGTCGCATTGGCTCTTGACATCAACAAAGAGCATTACAAAGAGGCGATCATTCTTAGTGATGATTATTCAATTCAGAATGTTGCTTCTATATTGCATATCAAATTTGAGGGGTTCATGCACAAAGAAATAACAAAAAAGTTTAAATGGGTCTCTCGTTGTCCTGGGTGCGGAAAACAGTTTAATGAGATTACAAAAATCTGTCCTATCTGTGGAACGTCTACAAAAAGTTCTCCTCTACGCAAAAAATACCTCTGATTGTGTGAGCATATGAATATCAAGAAAATGTTGATCCGATTTTGGAAAAGTGAAGACAATAAAATTTCCATTATTCGAGATGTCGTTGTTGCACTCCTTGCAGTCTTTATCATCTTGATGATTTTATGGGGATATACTGGTCAATGGTTTGCTGCTCCGATGGTTGCGATTGAATCAGGGAGTATGGAGCATCCTAACCCCCCCTTTGGTCGACTAGGAACGATTGACGCAGGTGATATGGTTCTCGTTCAGACGGTGACAAAGAGAAGTGATGTGATACCACACGGTGGCCCTATACTAGGGGCAGAAGCAGAGAATGGTTGGCAAACCTATGGTGATTATGGGGATGTGATTATTTATAAACCTTTAGGAAGAACCGATGTATCACAGATAATTCATCGAGCAATGTGCTGGGTTGATGTCGAAGCGACACACGGCAGGACAACCTATACCATCGTCGATTATGGAATTTACAACGAAACCAGCCTTACTATTCCTCAGTTAGGTTTGTATAATCGCGATCCAGGATGGACGCATTCAGGGTTTATCACAAAAGGAGATAACAATGAGATAATCGACCAGATCACTGATATTTGCCCTCAACCGATAAAAGTAGAATGGATATCTGGAAAAGCACGACTTGAAATCCCCTGGCTTGGAACCATCAACCTCTTTTTTGAGGATATCCTCCACGGAAAAAATACCGTTGGAAATGTCCATCAGCATAGCTTGATTTGTCTAGGTATCGTTATCGCAATACTTGTCTCTATACCAATTATCCTTGATGTGTACGATTATTTGAAAAAACGCAAAGCGATGAGCAAGACATGACATGAATAATGAAAACAAAGAACAGATTAGTTTTTTAATTTTTAAGAAGAACCACTGCACTCTTGGTATAGAGATTGCGGTCCTCTCTAAAAATGGTCAGTTTCATCAATAACTTCCCATTCAACGAACTCTTCGCATTCGGCAATGATTCGTTGAGCATTTTTTCTCTTCAATCCAATTTTCACAAGATCGCTGGCGGTTGCTTTTCGTAATTTCTCTATAGAGGTGTAACCAACATTACACAGAAGCCGTGCGGTTTCCTGGTTAATACTGTCAAATGCACTAAATGGGTTAGACGGCTGTGGTTGTTTTGTCATTTTTTGCTTGGTGATTTCTTCTTTGAATTGGATATCCATTTTTTTCTTATCCAGATCGTTTTCCTTTTTTTTGGATTGTTGCTCGTCTCGTTCTTTTTTCTTCCGCTCTTTTTCCATCTTCCGTTTAAAAGCCTTTGTTTTCCGTAGTTCTTTTTCTTCTGCTGCAATCCGCACTAACTCCATCGTATTTTTTTGCTGATTTGATTTTTCCCCCCCGATTTGTTTTGTTTTTCCCATGCCAAGGTTGCTAATGTAGATTCTGTCTCTTTTCTCATCAATTTTTTTTATTTTTTGTTCTTGTTTCTCTTTTTCTTTTGCCAGCTTCTCATTTAATAAAAAAAGATGTTCTTTTTTCTTCTGCTCCTCTCTTAAAAGACTTTCTGCTTCCCGCTCTTTTTCTTCCGCTTCCTGTTTTACTTGCTTCTCTTCCAATTTTTTCTGTTTCAGTTGTTCCTTATCCTTGCTTTTTTTGCCAAACAATTTCTTACGTTGTTTCTCGACTTGCTTCTCATGGATCTTTTGTTCTTTTTGTTTCTTTTTTAATTCTAGACGTTCTTGCTTGTCCTTTTCTTTCTTTTCTTGTTTCAGTTGTGCATTACCAGATAGCTTTCTTGGATATTCGGTCGTTTTCTTTTTATCAGATAATAGTTCGATGGGCTTCTTTTTTTCCTTTTGTCTTTCTTGTTGTTCGAATCGCAGATGGTCTTCCTGCTGCCGAAAAAAGCGTTGTTTTTCCAGTTGTGTTTCCCTTGCTTCTGCTGCGTCTTGTTTTATTTTTAATTCCTGTTTTTGTTGT
>MUGE01000123.1:0-5005 GCA_002900545.1 Thermoplasmata archaeon M11B2D
GAAATAGCCAATACAACGTTATAATATTTAGAAATTGGAGAGGAGATACATGAGAAAATCAAGAAGCATCAAAATATTGTATTTGATGTTAATCATAGGCAGCCTTCAACTATCAGCTTTTGTAAGCGCTACAACCACCGTCGTATTTAGCCCCACTGATGATACGATGATTAAAAACGAGTATCCTTACACCCAGTCTGGGTATTCCTGGAATATGGCCGTGAGAAATGCATATGGTGATAGTGGGAAGAATTACTATGAAATCGATTCTCTCTTAAAGTTCGATGTCTTCTCTTTACCATCAACAGCGACCATACTCTCTGCATTTCTATATGTCTATTACTACAACTGGTCTGGTACAGACCCTGCAGGTAGGACCCTGAACCTGTATCTCATAACAAGCGACTGGGAAGAAGAATATGTGAATTGGAACACACAACCATCATATGAGACGACGCCCTCAAGCAGCTCGACGGTTCCCACGTCTAAAGGACAATGGATGAAATGGGATGTCACCGATGATGTCCAATATCTTGTCAAAAAACGTGCGTACTATGGATGGAAAATAGCGGATGAAACAAGCTGGAAACAACCAGATATCCCTATGGCCTACTTCAGGACGAGGGATTATGGCATTTACGTCCCATACCTCGAAGTCACCTATACCGCTGCGGAGGCAAATACTGAACCTATCTTAGGGTTTTCTATCACGCCGCTAAATCCATCAACAAAAGACACAGTGCAATTCACAGATTCCTCATTTGATCCTGATGGCACCATCACCGACTGGTTGTGGAATTTCGGTGATGGTAATACCTCTACAAACAGTAACCCGTCACATACATATACCAAGAGTGGACAATACACGGTGACTCTTCAGGTTACGGATGATAAAGGTATGACCAGTTCGATGACATCGGTTCTCTCAATTTCAGCATCAAACTCCACACCAGGGTTTGAATTCCTCATCCTAGTCTGCGCTATTGCATTTGTTTTATGTCTGCAATTAAAAAGGAAAAAACGAAAATAAGAAAAAATTTCCTTAGATTGATTAGCATAAAAAACAGTGAAATACAACCGTAAGTATGTTGCAGATATATCGTTATAAATATTCTAGATAGACTTTTAGCTATATCCTTAGGGACAAACGTTAACTCTCATAAAAAATGCTCAATCATCCGTAGTTTTTTCTATAGTTCTCCTTTTAGATTCTCTAAAAAAACCTAATCCCATAACCTCAATTTTTACAATATGGAAAAATACCGACAAAACCTCAAATACCATGAGAACAAAGACTAGTCAGTAGGTGAAAGAGATGGATCATACTCAACCAAGAGTAGTAGGATATTTTAGGTGGGCTACCACTCAAATGGAAGATACGACAAACCATAAGGGAAAAAAACATACAAGTAAAAAATATCCCAACAACAGAAGGGATGATATTCAATCAATAGGAGGGAAAAAACAAAATGACAAATAATTGTCTTGTTTGTGGAGCTGAACTACGTGAGGACGCGAAATTCTGTCCTGTCTGTGGAAGAAAAGTTGAACAACAACCCATGACTCCGACACCACCACCGCAAACACAAGTATCAGTTCCACCGCAACAAACAGAGCAGAAACCTCAGATCTCAGCGATACCAGCACCAGCACACCCAACTACATCAAAGAAACACAGGACCCCGCACGTCAATGGGAGAAAAGCCATCTTTGGTATCTCACTAAGCATCGTAGCAGTTGCTATTGTAATCTTCTTTGTCGCAAATCTATTCGGTGGTACAAGTCCGTTTGCTTCCGCTGACAGTCGTTTCGTTGGAGAATGGGAAGAGAACACCTTAGGAAATCCGATTGTCTGGAACTTTAAAAGTGATACCACCCTTGAGAGCCTCTCATCCGAGGGTCAGATGAATAACATCGGTACATGGACCGTTGACGGTACGTCACTTTGTCTCTATTACCGCCTGTACAATCAAACCGTGTGTTATACCTATCAATTTACAAACAATGGAAATATTTTAACCCTCAGTAGGATCACAACAAGTGATAGTTATCCAGCGACTATCCTGCTGACCAAAAAAGACCAACCCGGAAGCGCACAAACACCATACATACAGTGTAGTGTAGATTCAGATACGAACAGAATCATCATCACCCAGATAGATGAAAACGTAAAATGGAAAGACATACTGGTGATAACCAACCCTGCAGCAACCTGGCAGATCCAAGACGCAGACAACAACGCATTGGCAAAAATAGGAATCATCACCACCATCACCACCTATGTCGCTGCTGGTGATAATATATTGGTCTTAGCCCCCTCAGGCGCTGTTACAGTGTCATTGACATATCTCCCAACAGGCGCAAACCTTGGGGAATGGGCGATAAACGTCTAAAACAACGTCCATCATCTTACGTGATTGATGGAACCTCTCTCTCTTCTTTTTTATTTGAAAAAACATCAAAAAACGATAATTGATTGTTACTTCTGCCTATTTTAAAATTTTCTTAATCTGGGTTTTGTATACATTTAGTAAAAATTATTTTTTTCAGAGATGCACTAACAACTGACGTAAGGCGGGTACCGCATTTGAGAACCGCTCGAAAAGGTCCTTTAAAATCTGCAAAAGTACCTCTCGAAACAAATAGGATGAACTCCTTGGCATGGATATCGGTAATGGATCTGACCAAGGGCTTTCCGCATCAGAGCTATCCTTTGCTTTGACCTTGACTGAAGATGATTTGACAGCCCACGTATGAGTCGCATTGACAGTGTCGCCTGAGTTGTATGGACCAAGCCAATCAGTTTGCGTTCCATCACCCCAATCCCATAGGTAAAACACCATGTCACTTTCAGGATCAATGGTGCTTGTCGAATAGGTGTACGGGGTGTTCAGTTTACCTGATGTTACTCCGGAGGGTTTAATTGGTTTGTCTGGTGGGTTGCTTTGTTTCTGCTGCGTCATAAAAGTATACCATGCTCTGGTGTACAGACCACTGCCGGCAGGATCTGTCGCATTCACCCAAATAGTATATTGTGTTCCAACAGACAAATCTGATAATGATACCGATTTTGTACCATTATTGTCCTCATTGCCAAAGGATAGTTGACCATTGCTACATTCGATAGTCCAGTGAAAAGCATCTCCCTCAGAATCACTAATTGGAATTGACCAAGTCAAAGAGAAAGGTTGATTAACCGAATTATTCATAGGTGTTGGCATACCAAAAGCAGGGGGAGCATTCGTATCAATAGGAACATAACAAATCGCATCAGCACTCACAGGGAAACCCTCAGGTAATTGACCGGTTTTTCTCCCAATACTGCAGAACTCATAATAACCAGGTCCTTTGGGAAAATTAAAGTTCCATGACCAGGGAGCACTGGTATCAACACCATACTCATACCAGCTGCTTTCCTGAGCCAGGGAAATCTGCCATTTCACAATATAGATAGAATTGCCACCATCGGAGGAGGCGTATGCAAGGACAAAGATGCGACTCTTGTTATAATCAAGCCATTGCATATGAGAATGTTTTGTGTAAGAATCTCGAGCAAATGTCCCAGCGTTATAGATATCTGTTATGTTTCGTATATTCCACAGGATAATGCCTGTCTGATTACCATCGTCTACGTACTTGCGTGAGGCTGCCCAGTCGTTTGTCCAGAAATCAGTCTGCCATTCCCCATTATTTTGTGTATCACCAGAGGTGGCTAGTAGCTCCCAGGATGCAGGGTTTGACGCATCGAATATTTTTATATATTCATTTCCATCTCCACCAACCCCTACTCGACTTATCGAGTAGACTGTACTTGCATTGTGTCTGTCGAAATAAGCCAAGCACAGCCATTCATCCACCTCACCTTGATAACCAACGTAGAGAGGATTTGAAAGGTTGGAAACATCAAATGTTATCGTTGATACGTTGGTACCTCCGCCGCTTAAATAAAGGTAGTTAGTATCTGGAGAAAAGGTCAGCCACCACCAACAATCTTGATCCTCTACAACATCTACACCACGTACAAAACTCATATTCACCATGTTTGTCGGGTCAGTCACATTAAAAATAGTAAACTTACCACTCAACCTGGAAACCGCCGCATAAAGACAATCTCCTCGCTGTATTACAGCGATGTATCCAAGTTTTGTAAAAGATTCTCCTCTGCTTAGCTCAACATTTTGTAAAAACTCAGGAGTGGTCGTAAGATTAACACGCATTGAATTAAAATACATTGGTGAACCATGAGCAACTGTAAACGCGATATTCCCATAGTCTCTATCGTGATATGACCAGTTGTTCACCACGACAACATCATGTACGTAATCAAGGTAGAGGTAGTTCTTCAGTTGACTAATCTTTGAAATGCTATTACTATCGGATACATCCCAAATCTGGAGATTATCCTGAAAATAATTGACAACATAAAGAAGTTGGTTTTGTTCATCATACCACATACGCTGTGGGTAATCAATGTTAAAATCATCTGTTTTTGTCTTATAATCTCCTGCGGTTAGGATTGCATAGTCTTTTCCCGGGCACCAATCCGAATAATTATTCGCGCTATACCGATAATACAATGTTATGGTATCTACAGGTGTCGTATTTGTCGCTGTGACGTTTAAATTAAATGACGTGACTTGATAAGGGATAATGGGATCGACTATTGTGTTAGGGGATAAAGTTTCTAACAAGGCAGAGGTAAAAGGGCATAGTAACCCGAAACAGAGAGACAGTACAACAAAATACGACGTATATTTCCGGTTCATGATCCTACCTCTTTCTCTTTTTTCTTTGTAATGGAGATTTCGGGTACTGATTGAAACGCGTTATATCACAGTATTTACCCACGGGCATATCGAATTTCTGAAAATGATGCTTGCTACGAGAAGTATCCTCCCTGTTTTTCAAGTGAGATTCATAAATTCTATCCATTAGGCAAGAACAATCTACCCTCGTATGACAGTGCCACGAATGAATATTGTTTTGTAGAAGAGGTGTTTTTGTC
>MUGE01000002.1:0-19145 GCA_002900545.1 Thermoplasmata archaeon M11B2D
TACACCTATCAAATCTTCTATGCTGTTGATGAAAAGAACTACACCCTTTCCATCCCTCAGATATGTATTGATAATATCAGTGAAAACATCTCTGCACAGGACATCTACTATGTCGATGTCCCGGAAATTTCTGACACCATGACCCACGTGATTTCACTAAACCTTGACACCAAGGATGTTGTGCAGAAAAGCTTTCTGCTCGGCAGCTCACAGACGATGTATGTGTCAAGACACAGTATTTTCCTAGCATCGGTCCATTACCCGTACTATCCTCTGTTACGAGAAGATGGTAGCACCTTTTCAACAAACAACGAAGTGATTACTATTCTGCATAAAATCTCTATTGATACCGGGGATATCGCATACATCGCGCAAGGAAAAGTACCTGGCTATATCCTAAATCAGTTCTCAATGGATGAATTTAATGGTTTCTTCCGGATCGCCACCACCTCGGGAAACAACTGGATGGAAGGTTCTCAGACCCAAAACAACATCTACATCCTTGACGAGAACCTCAAACAAGTTTCCAAAATCGAGAATATCGCACCTGGTGAATCCATCTACGCAGCTCGGTTCCTTGGGAATCGCGCGTACCTCGTAACATTCGTCCAAGTTGACCCGCTCTTCACCCTTGATTTATCTGACCCATACAATCCACAGATACTTGGAGAGCTGAAAATCCCTGGATACTCAAATTACCTACATCCCTATGATGAGAACCATATCATCGGCATCGGAAAAGAAGTTGATTCAACGAATTTCACGTTCGCCGCGATTCAAGGTCTTAAAATCGCCCTGTTTGACGTCAGTGACATTGAACAACCAAAAGAAGTCGCAAAAGTCGTCATCGGCGACCGTGGGACCGACAGTCCAGCGCTCTACGACCATAAAGCATTCCTCTTCGATAGAGAAAAGGAACTGCTTGTCATCCCTGTCAGCCTCTATGAGATTACGCAGGAGGTCAAAGACCGATACATCGAAAGTCAGGGAATGGAACCTCTGTACGGTGAATTTACATTCCAGGGAGCGTATGTCTATCGGCTCAGCCTTGAGACTGGTTTTGAACTTAGAGGCAGAATCACCCATCAGACGTCAGAGCAGATGCAATATCCAGAGGATTACTATTGGTACTGGGGAATGTCCAATACAGACATTACCAGGACGTTGTATATCGCTGACATCCTGTACACGATTTCAGATTCGATGGTAAAGATGAACAACCTTTCGGATCTTAGCGAAATCGGAAGCATCGACCTCTCCTAGTTCATACTCACACACTGGTGAGAGAGGGAAGCTTTTATTTCATCCTCCTTCTCCTCCCGTCTTCCCTCTCCTCTCACCTTTCTCATTCTTTTTATTACTTAAAAGGGAAGAAATTTTTTTGGTGTGTTCGTTCTAAAAATACACGGAAAACCTATTAAATAGTAATGGATGGAGGGACATAAGGGTCTATCATGACTGCAATAGTAGGTATACGACGAGAGGATAAGAACCGCTGGGAAAGAAGAGTTCCACTGACCCCAGACCATGTGCGTGAGCTACAAAAAAAACATGGGATTAAAACTGTAGTTCAACCATCGGTCATCCGTGTCTTCCCTGATGATTTGTATCGGCTGGTTGGTGCCCAGGTTCAGGATAATCTGTCGCCAAGCTCTGTCGTGTTCGCAGTAAAGGAAATTCCTACTGACCTCTTTGAAAATGGAAAGACCTACGTGTTTTTCTCCCATACCATCAAGGGACAGAAGCAGAACATGCCGATGTTGAAAAAAATGATGGCATTGGGTTGCACGTTGATTGATTATGAACGGATCGTTGATGATAAAGGACGACGGCTTGTTTTTTTCGGTAGATTCGCTGGTCTTGCCGGTATGGTTGACAGCTTATGGACGTTAGGGCGCCGATTGCATTGGGAGCATATCGATACTCCGTTTAATGCGATTAGACAAACTATTCATTATAAGGATCTTACTGAGATCAAAGACCATTTCACTGCGGTTGGAGCGGATATAATGGCCAATGGGTTGCCTTCATTGTTGACACCGTTTATCATCGGTTTCTCCGGATATGGCAACGTCTCTCATGGTGCACAGGAAATCCTTGAGAGATTACCAGTACAAGAGATACAGCCAGGGGATCTTGCATCAGTATCTCGGAATCCCTCAGACAGAACCATCTACAAGGTTGTGTTCAAAGAGCAGCATATGGTAAAACCTGTTATAGCCGGCAAAGCATTCGATTTGCAGGACTATTACAAGAACCCTGAAGGATATCGTTCTGCATTTGACCAGTACATACCATATCTTACCATTCTGATGAACTGTATCTTCTGGAGCAATCGATATCCACGTCTTCTGACCAAGGACTATATGAAAAAATCTTTTCTCATGTCAGAAAAACCACGTTTACGGGTAATAGGCGATATCAGTGCAGATGTTAACGGTGCGATTGAATTCACCGAAAAGACTACCTCCCCTGATACACCTGTTTTTGTGTACAACCCAATCAGTGATACAATCACGGATGGTTATACGGGAGACGGTGTGGTCGTCATGGCAGTGGATAATCTCCCCTGTGAACTACCCAAGGAATCTTCAGAATCGTTCAGTCAGACTCTCCTCCGGTTTATCCCAGGAATAATGAACGCTGATTTCACGGTGGATGACTTCAACATGGTTGCATTGCCAGATGAGATTAAAAACGCGGTAATCCTCTATCGAGGGAAGCTTACCCCAGAGTATCAGTACATCAACAAATATTTATAAGGTCATCTGTTTTGCTGCTTCAAACTTTGATAGAATCGGAGGCAACCTCATGAAGAAAATCCTTGTTCTTGGCGCAGGCATGGTGTCACGACCGATGATCCGGTACCTTTTAGGTCAACCTGATTTTCATGTGATTATGGCAAGCAGAACCGTCAGTAAGGCAGAACAGATGATCGATGGACATACGCAGGGAGAGGCGTTCTCATTAGATGTCACCGATGATAAAAAGGTAGATGAGTTTGTTTCCAAGGCAGATGTCGTGGTCAGTCTTTTACCGTACACGTATCATATAAAGGTCGCGGAAATGTGCATTTTGCATAAAAAGCACATGATTACCACATCGTATGTCAGCGATGCGATGCAGGCGCTTGATAAGAGAGCGAAGGATGCAGGGATACTGATTCTCAATGAATGTGGTCTTGACCCTGGCATTGACCACATGTCAGCAATGCGGATCATCCATGATATAGAAAAGAAGAAAGGGACAATCGTCAGTTTTAAGTCAAGCACTGGTGCGCTTCCTGCCCATGAGGCAAACACCAATCCATTTGGATATAAGTTCTCCTGGTCACCCCGTGGTGTTCTTCTCGCATCCCGGAATGCAGCGAAATGGCTTGAGAACGGAAAAGAAATCTCAATTCCTGGTGAACAGTTATTTGAGAATTACTATTTACAGGATATAAACGATGTCGGGACATTTGAGAACTACCCGAACCGTAATTCACTTCCCTACAAAGACATCTATGGACTGAAACATGCCAGAACCGTGTACCGAGGAACTTATCGGATGACAGGATGGTGTGAAACCCTACGTGCTATCGCTGCCCTTGGTTGGCTCCGTGAGGAACAACTAACGGGATTTACTGGAAAAACCTATGGTGATCTCACCAGATTTTTGATTGGTGCAAAACCAACAGATAATCTCCTGCAGAGTACAGCAAACCACCTTGGTCTTAAACCGTATGCAGCGGTTATCAAACGACTTGAATGGCTTGGTCTTTTTGGCGACAAACTGCTCCCTTTGGAGAAGAACAACCCTCTGGATTACCTTAACGTATTGACCCTTCATAAGATGTCGATGGATCAGCATGAGCGGGACATGGTTGTCATGCACCATGAATTCATCGCCAAGTATCCTACAAAAATGGAGTACGTCACCTCCACGTTGGTTGATTACGGCATCCCTGATGGGGACACTTCAGTGGCTCGAACTGTGGCGCTTCCTGCTGCTATCGCGGTAAAGATGATACTCCAGGAACAAATCACGCTTTCTGGTGTTCATATCCCGGTCGTCCCAGAGATCTATAACCCGATCTTAGATGAACTAGAGGACCTAGGTATCACATTTATGGAGAAGACCATACCCGTGGTCCAGTGATAGCTTTGTAAATGCTAATCAACCGATATCGTTTTATAACAAGGAAATATACCGCTCAATCAGAGAATACGCCTATTTTATAGGGGAATTGATTGTATGACGTTAAAACCAACAGAAGTTCATTCAACACTTGGAAAATATATGCTTGCAGACGGCTTTGACCTTGTCTTGGACCTGAAGAAAAGCAAAGGATGCAGGATCTACGACTCTCGGACTGGACGATATCTCCTTGATGGATTCTCGTTCTTTGCCACTGCGCCGCTTGGATGCAACCATCCAGCGATGACAACACCGGATTTTATAAGAAAAATGGGAGAAATCGCGATAAATAACCCAACAAACTCTGATGTCTACACCGTTGAGATGGCTGAGTTTGTCGATGCGTTTGCCAAACACGCGATGCCCAGACACTTTTACCATCTCTTCTTTGTTGCCGGGGGTGCCCTTGCGATAGAAAACGGTATCAAAACTGCATTTGACTGGAAGATACGAAAAAACATAGAACGAGGAAACGGTAAGAAAGGCAGACAAGTGATTCATTTCAAAGATGCATTTCATGGTAGAACCGGATATACGCTTTCCATGACAAACACCTTTAATCAGAATAAGACAAAGTATTTTACGAAATTCACCTGGCCGCGTATTGACAACCCAAAGATCCGCTTCCCTCTTACGGATGAGAACATAAAGGATGTACAAGAACGAGAACAACATGCAGTCGCTCAGATAGAGGAAGCAGTGGCACACAACCCAGATGATATCGCTGCTCTCATCATCGAACCGATCCAGGGTGAAGGTGGGGATAACCATTTCCGTAAGGAGTTCTTCCAGCAACTTCGCAAGCTTTGTGATGACCATGAGATGATGTTCATCGTCGATGAGGTCCAAAGCGGTGTCGGGCTGACCGGCAGGATGTGGGCGTACCAGCATTTTGGTTTCGAACCAGACATAATTGCGTTTGGGAAGAAGACACAGGTCTGTGGCATCATGGTCAGTAACCGGGTCGATGATGTGAAAGACAACGTCTTTGTTGTCCCAAGCAGGTTGAATTCCACTTGGGGTGGAAACCTTGTCGACATGGTCCGCTGTCAGAGATACCTCGAGATCATCCAAGAAGAAAAGCTTGTGAAAAACGCAGAGATTCAAGGCAAACGTCTGCTTCAGGGGTTAGAGGAAATCGAAAAGAAGTATCCACAGAAGATTTACAACGCACGCGGACGAGGCTTGATGTGCGCGTTTGACCTTCCCACATCTGAAAAAAGAGATGAGCTTCAGGGGAGACTCTATGCCAATGGCCTTCTTGTTCTGACCTGCGGCTCTGTCACGATACGGTTTCGACCTCCGTTGAACATCACTTCTGAAGAGATTGACGAGGCGTTGGCGATCGTAGAAAAAACAGTGAAAGCGTTCTAACGGATCAGCAGGTCATTTTCTTCTTCATAAATCCTGCGATATCTTGTATGTTCTTTCGTTCCTGCTTAGTGGTGTCACGGTCTCGCACTGTTACCATATGATCCGTAAGTGAATCATGATCGACCGTGATGCAGAACGGTGTACCAATCTCATCCATCCGTGCGTATCGTCGTCCTATCGTCCCGCTTTCGTCATAGTAGGTCGCGATCCCCTCGTTCCTCAAAGAACCATCAATCTCTTTAGCAAGAGCGATAAGCTGATCATCACTGATTAGTGGAAAGACCCCGACTTTGATTGGTGCCACAAGCGGATTAAGTTTCAGAATCGTGTAATCCTCCTCTTTTTTCTTTCCCTCGACATAATTATGCTCAAGAAGGAAATAAAGAACCCGATCGATCCCATACGACGGTTCAATAACATGAGGGACGAATTTTTCCCCTGTCTGTTTTTCTTTTATTTCAACGATGTCGTAGTACTCTTTGGGGATATCGATGGATTCGCCATCGATCGTCACCGTGATGGTCTTCACCTCAGTTACATCCATCTGTTCTAGATGCTGCTTGATTTTGCCTGCTTTTCCTCCAAACCGTGGGCCAAGGATATTCATCTTAGGTACTACTTTTTTCACCAATAATTCACGAGGCTCCTCAAATGCTCGAAGTGCGTACATGTCGACACCGGAGGAGATAATATGCGCGTTGAGATCGTAGGCGGATCGGTCTGCGATTCCGACGCATTCTACCCATCCGAACCGTTCACTGTACAACTCTGCATCCCAGCATTCGGTCGCGTAATGTGCAAGTTCGTCAGCTGCATGTTTCCTGAAACGGAACTTCGCTGGGTCCACCCCTGCGGTGAAGAGAAACTCCTGGGTCAGATACATATAATACGCTAACGCCTGGTTGTTGATGATGTTCTGTTTCACTGCCTCTGCAACTGCGATGTTCCATTCTTTTTCATTGTCAAAAAGGATCAGCTCGTTGTCTTTTATCGTGTCAAAAGAGGGATGGGTCTTGTCCTTTGGATCGAAGAATACTTCTGCTTCTGCCATGCAAAACTCGCGTTGCCGTAGGGTTCCTTGTCGTGGGGAGATTTCATTGCGGTATCCTTTGCCTATTTGTACGACTCCGAACGGTAGTTTTTTCCGACGATGCTGATAGAGAAGATGGAAGTTTGTAAAAATCCCCTGTGCCGTCTCTGGCCGTAGGAACGCCTTACGTCCCTCTCCTACGCCGATCGTTGTTGAAAACATTAGGTTGACAGGACGGGCGTCCTGCAAATGGGCTTTACAGGTCGGACAGATGATCTTGTTTTCCTTGACCGCATTTTCGATAGAGGTCCCCTTGTCGATGATATCCTCGACCTTATAGGATCGGTTGCAATGGCTGCAATCAACCGTGAGATCGGTAAACTCCTCCACATGCCCGGATGCTTTTAACACCTCGTATAGTGTAATGGTCGGAGTACTTATCTCAACACAGTTATCCTTAAGCAGAAAGAACGTTCTCCAGAGGTTCTCGACATTGTTTTTCAACTGTGAGCCAAGTGGTCCGTAATCGTAGAACCCTGCGATACCCCCATAGATTTCAAAAGAAGGATAAATAAATCCTCTCCTTTTTGCTACCATCATGATTTTATCGTAAATATCTTGTGGCATCAGCGAAAATCTCCTACGCTAGAAAAAGGAAATTCATTTCGAGGATTTAAACATGCATGACATCAAATCGATATCGGTAACCATTCCTAGCAGTTTGTTCTCAGGGCTAACTACGGGAACATGGCTGATTTTGTTTTTTATCATCTTGCGTGCGATTTCAGAAATCGGGTCGTTCTTATACGCTTTGATGACATTTGTAATCATTATTTCTTTGACAGCGACTGGGGGGAGATCCACCTTTGTTGTCGAATAATACAGCCGGATTGTGTCCCTGATTCCTTCCCAGGTCCAATCATCCTCATCACCACCCATGCCAAGGTTGGTTTGCGATACACTTTCTTTGATGTGGCTAAGTTTGAAGAGGTCGCCTTCGCTGACGATTCCACCAAGTATACATTCTTTGTTTAGGATGGGAAGCGCAGTTTCACTGGTTACATTGATGATTTCCATGATAATTGTGATAGGAGTTTCCTCGTAAACCGGGACAAGGTTTCTTGTAAAATAGTTATCCACGATGTCATCATAGGAATCGTCTAGTACCGTAAGGATATCAGTAGGGCTGATGATGCCAATGAGATTTTTCCTCTTATCAACCACGGGGAGACCATGGATGCGATGGTCATAGAGGAGCTTTGCAGCCGCTGATAGGTTTTCATCTTTCATCACCGTGTATGGTTTTGTGCTCATAATCAACGCGATTTGTTCTTCATCAGGGTTTTTGAAAATGTCGGAACGAGTGAGAACACCTGCGACTTTCTTTGTATCTTTCTTTAGAATTGGCATCCCGGAGACATTATGTTTTGCAAGGGTCTTTAATGCCTCTCGTATAGTGCCTGGTACGTATCCAATAACCAGTTCTTTTGACATCGCGTTTTCTACTTTCATCATTGTTATCCCTCTCGTCCCTACCTATTTTGAGATGTATATGAGTTTTAAAGAGTCTCTCTCTAAAACAATAATATTTTCTGATAGGTCGCGACCCTGAATACAGTCATCTAAATTTAAAGCTTTCCTTGGAGTATATGTAACATTTGTCAGCAATTCTTCAAGAGAAAATATCCCTGTTTTTTGTAACATCCGAACCTCCTCCAGAACATCAGGGGTGTTTATCATTGCGTTGTCTGTACCAAAAAGAAGACATACGCCTGTTTTTTTCATTTGTTCGAGGTTGTGTTTTAAGCGGAAAAACCGATATGATCGAGGGCAGATTACAATTGGAATACCAGCGTCGGTGACTCGCTGGAGGTCTGCCTGTGTTGCTGCTATCATATGTATCAGGAGATGTGGACGGAGGTCGAGGATTTGATCAATATTCTCGCGCATCACCTCACTTGCATGTAAAGCGAATAGTTTTTTCTTTTTTTGGGCGTGCTGTGCTATCTTCTCGATTTCTGATGGCTCCCAGTCAGAGATGCTGCTTACACCTATTCCATCTGAATTCTGCAGCAGTCGATCAAGTTCATCTTTTTCATATGTCATCTGTGATGGTCTGGATAGCACTATAGAATCAAGACTGAACGTTTTTAGTGCTTTTTTTAGTTGATAAATTCCTAAGAGCCCTCCTTCTCGAAAATCACAAAAACATGAGGTACCTGTGGCTGTCATCTCAGTAAGAGACGTTTGTATCCCTTTGAGAATCTCCTGTTCTGTCGCCTCTTTTAATAACCGATGTTTCAAGCCCATTGGAGGAGCGACCAAATCCTGTACAGTGTGTGGGAGTGTAAGTTGTTTGAACCGAATGAATGAATCACCAAGGTGGGTATGGGCATTGATGCATGTTGGGAGAATCAATCCGGAGGCGATTGGTTTCTCCGGTGGAAGACCTCTGCATATCTCGCCTACCCTCTGTTCTTTATCGCATGGGAGATATCCGGTGACAAATCCCTCTTGTGTAAGGATTTCGCCCTGAATGTATTTCATGTATACTTGTGTAAGAAGCAGTGGTTTTTAACTCTTT
This sequence comes from Thermoplasmata archaeon M11B2D, assembly GCA_002900545.1. Lineage (GTDB taxonomy): Archaea > Thermoplasmatota > E2 > DHVEG-1 > DHVEG-1 > SM1-50. The sequence continues at coordinate 9,168 of MUGE01000002.1, forward strand.
TTTAATGGGCGGATTCTTATACGAGGGAATAGAAATATTTTTGAATACGCCATATGATTTCGCTTTATCTCTTGGGTTTGCCGTATATCATATACGAAGAGAGATGAGATGATAAAAATGGTTTTGAATGATATCGAAAGGATTGCCATGATTGATAAGGCAAATATGCTCGATGGTCTTGCCAGATTTCCAGAACAGATTAAAGAGGGGTTGGCGATCGCTGAGACAACAGAGCGGTTAAACTTCATTAAAATAGATAATGTCGTTGTTGCAGGAATGGGAGCTTCTGCTATTTCTGGGGATATCATGGCAAGCCTCTTTCGCGATAAACTTGATGTTCCCCTGGTCGTAAACCGGGAGTACGATCTCCCGAAATGGGTCAATAAAGACACACTTGTGATTTGTATCAGTTACTCCGGTAACACGGATGAGACCCTAAGCTCCTTTAAGATTGCGTTTCAGAAAAAATGCAAGATCATCTGTATCTCCACTGGGGGAAAGCTTCAGGATTTCGCTGAAAAACGCCAGGTTCCCTTTGTGAAAATCCCAGCAGGTATTCAGCCACGTGCAGCAACCGCGTATTTGTTGTTTCCCTCTATCATATTTTTGAAAAAAATCGGTTTACTGAAAACTGCGATTGATGCAGATATTCAGGAGACTATCTCGGTGACCCGGGATTTTGTTACGATGAACAACAAAGTCATGCCTGAAGAAACCAATCTGGCAAAGCAACAAGCAAAAAAATTCTTTACCAGCATTCCACAGATCTATGGATGGGGTATCTACACGCCCATCGCCATACGATGGAGGCATCAACTCAATGAAAACAGCAAGGTGATAGCACGAACGGATATTGCACCAGATTGTAACCATAATGATATCGTGGGTTGGTCTGCGAACCCTGAGGTATCAAAAAAGTTCACCTGTGTCCTATTCCGGGATAAGGATGAAGAAACCGTAGATATGACAACACGGTTGAATTTCATGCGTGACCTCTTCCAAAACACTGCTGGCACGGTTCTTGAAGTCTCGCCAAAAGGAAAAAGTCAGCTTGCGAAAATGATGTACCTCATGTGCTTGGGGGATTTTACGAGCTGCTATCTGGCGGTGTTACGAGGGATTGATCCAAGCCCTGTTGATATTATCTCGGAACTAAAGAGACGCCTTGCGGAAAAATAAATCCTTAGGTTATCCCTAAAATTGTCTTCAAAAAACATAAATATACATTACCGTATCTTTGCATGTGGCGCTCAAAGGTCGTTGATGAGGATTACTGTGTATCAAAAAGCTCTGATGGGTTTTCTAAGTCTTAGTATTTTTTTGTTAGTAGTAACTACAGGGTTCCTCCCCTTAACCGTTGGGCAGGATGAACCAATACTTATCATTGATCTTTACAATTCAAACGATTGGAATCAACACATAGAAGGTATCATATTCGAAGGGAGAACCTATGATGTCGTCGTAAGCTCGGAAAATGAATCTGTGATTCTTGATGTCAATATCACGATGCTAGAGACAACGTATGTCACGAGTCTCACTGAGCCGTATATTACCATAAACGCCCCGAGTTTTAATGAGTCCGACTCTTTTGTCATTATCGCAACAAAAGAAGGATATCAGGATGCCACATTGGAACTTGCGGTTCTGAAAGGTGAACTGTTGGTTAGTACTGACCGAGTAGTGGTAGAGGAAAAAAAAGAGTTCGAAGTGGCAGTGACTGATCAAGACGGAAACCCTGTAGAAGGAGCTTTTGTTTTTGTAACAGAAGATGCATCACCGCTGTTGACTAATATGGACGGCAAGGCTGTTGTGCGTGCCCCTGAAATCGACATATTCAGCACTGCGGCAATTCAAGTCATAAAAAGCGGATATCTACCTGGTTCAACGACGATCCGTATAGAACCAGTAACCGGTTCTCTTTTTGAAATTACAGAAGCACAGTTCCTTCAAATTCTACCTATCCTCCTCGCGCTTCTAGTCGTCATTTTCTCGGTTATCTACGTTCTTGTTAAACAAAACCGGAATCAAAAGACGCCAGGGAGAAACAAACCAGGTACCTCATCTGGTGAACCACATCTCCCTCAACCAGAGAAAATACACGGTACAAACAATCAGGCAAGATTCTCTGAAAAAGAAAAAAATAAGCTTACGTCCACAACTAGCGACTCAAGGGTCGAAGAGATACGAATCCCGGTACAAGCGAAAAAGAAGGAGACTACTTTTCTTTCTGACGAAAAAGGAGATACACAACCTTCGGAAAATGAGAAGCTACGCGAGGATGAATGGTTCAAAGGTCAGGACTATCTACGATACAAGTTAGATGAGCTTACTGGTAAAATCGATCAGCAGACAGATGGGAAATGGTTTGAGGGACAACACGATACCAAACATAAGGTAGATGAGACATTAAAGAAAAATGTAAAGAAGAAAAAATCTGAAGAAGGGATCGATAACTAAGAGGAATTCTTTAGACCCTGTCCTCGTTTGGTGTACCCTATTGTTTTATTAGCAGTTCTGTATTTAGAACCTGTAGGTCGTTTGAATATCTATGAAACTGATGTTTGAACTCTCCAAAGAACATAAGACTCTTCCTCGTGCTGAAATCCTTGCATCCCTTGAAGCTGAAGATACGTTCTGTTCTGTGGTTGATTCTAATGAGGATGTGCTTGTTGTCGACATCAAACCTACTAAGGACATCATTCAGCGACTTGCGCAGCGACTTGCGTTTTCATTTTTCATCGACGAACTATTGTTCTTTTGTCCTGCCAGATTAAGTGACATTGTGCAGAACGCCAAACAACATCCTCTTATGATAGAAGGCTCAATAGCAATCAGATGTAACAATCGATCCTCAGCAATCTCCTCACAAGAAATTACTGACCACTTGGGGTCGGTCTATACAAAAGATCGGACTGTCAATCTAAAAAACCCTGATATTGAGCTACGTGCACTGCTGACAAAAACAAGTGTGTATGTTGGAGTGAAGAAAGCAGCTATTGAAACGAGTCATTTTCAACAACGAAGAGGGCATTTACGCCCGTTCCTCTCACCTGTTACGCTTCATCCGAAAATCGCACGTGCACTGGTGAATCTTTCGATAGTAAAAAAACAAGGTGTGTTACTTGATCCTTTCTGTGGAACTGGAGGAATTTTGCTTGAAGCAGCCTTAATGGGAATCCACGTAATTGGGAGTGATATCCAAGAGAAGATGATTCATGGATGTAGGAAAAACCTTGAATTCTATCAACTGAAAAACTATAGGTTATATCATTCGGATGTCGGTGATATCCCAAGATATGTTCCTTTGGTCGATGGAATTGTCACAGATTTCCCCTACGCTCGCGCAACGACAACAAAAGGAGAACAACTCGTTCAGTTGTACAAACGTGCATTTGAAACGATTTCAGGTATGCTTACGAACCGAGGTAGAGCGGTCGTCGGATTATCTAGTGAAGAGATCTGTGCTATAGGTGAAGGATATCTCTCTGTTGTTGGGACGTATCCTGTGAAATCCCATAAAAGCCTTACCCGGTATTTTGTGGTATATAAAAAAATATAAAATCGCTATGTACGTGGATCTGAGAATCTTATTCAAATTCTTCGTTTTATGATGTGGAGTAAGAGACGCAAATAGTCGTCTGCATCCCTGTAAAACGAAAATGACAATAATTTTATATAACATATGGTTCTATATAAATGGGACGAGGAAATTCATTTGATAACGAGACGAATCATGATGGGCATCCTATTCTTTATTGCTGTACTAATTTTTCCACCTTCTAATGGACTGACAGTAAACGATTGCTTACTGTCACAGGCTTGTTCAGGGGTTATCCTTTATGTTGGAGGTGTTGGTCCAAATAATTATACAACAATCCAGGATGCTATCACCAATTCAACGGATGGAGACACGGTGTTTGTCTACGCATATTCATCTCCCTATTTTGAACATGTAATAGTAAACAAATCAATTCGTTTGATTGGTGAAAATCAAACCACAACTGTTATTGACGGTCAAGGAATCGATGATGTCATCTTTGTAACAGCAGATGATGTCACCGTTAGTTGCTTTACCATTCAGCACAGTGGAGATACCCCAAAAGTCGATGCAGGGATAGAATGCAGATCAAATAGAAGTGTTATCCTGGGAAATATCATTCGTAAGAACGGATTGTATGGAGTTGGGGTTCTTATAAATGAATCATCGGATGCCCTTGTATGCAATAACTATATCGCAGAAAATGGAAATGAAGGGGTTTTTCTTCAGAGATCAACGAATGCGACTATCCAAGGGAATTTATTCACACGCAACGGTCATTGCGCAGTCGTCATTTCACAATCAAGGAGCAATACCATCGTTCAGAATATAATGCTGGATAACTATGCGGGGGTTAGTCTCTGGCCGGGAGCAATGGAAAATGAGATTACAAACAATAGCATACTAAACCAAACCTACAGCGGTCTAGGCATCTGGCCAAGCGCAAATAACAATTCCATTCACCATAATCTGCTGATACAAAATGCGTTGTATGGGTGTATCATTACAAAGGCAACAGGCACTATCATTATGTCAAATACAATACAAGGAAGCACTGAAGGAATGCATCTTGATATGGCAAATTGGACGGTTATTACATATAACAATTTCATTGAAAACAATAAGAGCGTGTTTTTTGAAAATTCTTCATTCAATAGATGGAAACGGAACTATTGGGATAACCATCCAGGGATAGGACCGAAAGTCATCTGGGGACGTATACGGGTCCCCTGGAATAAGGCGGTTGTGATTCGATGGATTAACCTTGATTGGTTCCCCGCAGCAGAACCATATGATATCGCTCTCTTGGGAGATGAGTGGTTATGAAATCATCCTTCCTACAATTAGGAGTGGTAGCGATAGTATATCTTTTTTGTACGCCGTTGTATTGTCTTCCTTTAACAGCAATAAACAACTCATCAAAGATGACGTGGGCCATAGTTAGTGGCGACACTACACTGTATGTGGGCGGAACAGGCCCAGGGAACTACTCAAAAATACAGGATGCGATTGATAACGCAACACATGGGGACACTGTGTTTGTCTTTCGTGGTTTTTATCAAGAAACTGTTCACATCGGAACATCGATTCACTTAACCGGTGAAGACAAAAACACCACGATTATCGATGCAGGGCAACAAGGAACGGTTATTGAAATTTCAGCTCATGAAACGATCCTTAAAGAGTTCACCGTGCAGCATGCGAAAAATGATATCCACTATGCAGGTGTAGAAATCGGGGCGGTAAGCAATGTCGTCATCACTCAGAACATCATAAAGGATAATGGCTGGTTTGGGATATCTGCTCGATCCCCTGGCACCTCACAGATAACGATTGATTCGAACAGTATCTGTAACAATTCCTATGGACTTTGCCTTAGACAGCTCTCCCAGGTTACTCTCGCGGCAAACACTATATATAACAATACCGAGGGTTTGTATATTATCGGGTTAACAGCTTCCCAGATTCAAAACAACATCGTTGTCAATAAGGGGCTTGGTGTCCATGTGGAAAACTGCTATGAACTTATACTCTTTGGTAACTACATAGACAACAATGCAAACGGAATCTACCTGTTCGATTCCTCAGAAATCACCATTGAAGCAAATATGATACTACGGAACCGCTGGTACGGACTTTGGTTAAAAGATACGACATATAGCATCATAAACGGAAACAGCATCCTTGACAATATTGATGTAGGTTTATTCCTTGAATCTTCCTATGACACTAGTGTAACAAACAACACTGTATGGGACAATGACAATGGGATTTATCTGAAGGATTCCGCAGGCAACATCATTCAGAATAATAATCTGAGGAATTACAAAATGAGCGGTTGCTTTGTTTCTCACACGTTTATAACTCGCCGGAATATCTGGAAGTCGAATTATTGGGAACGAGCGCGAATAATCCCATACCCGATTTTTGGGTACATCAAACTAGAAAAAATCACCCTCTCATGGATGAATATTGACTGGACTCCTTTACAAAATCCGCCTCGTACTGCAAGTATCCAGAGACTCAACCACTATAATGGTACTATACGATACGTCGGAGGAAACGGTCCGAATAACTACAGTTCCATCCAAGCAGCAGTCGACGATGCACAACAGAACGACACCATCTATGTGTACAACGGCACATATTATGAGGCTGTTCGTATCGACAAGTCACTTTGCTTAACTGCTGAGAATACAACAACAACCATCCTTGAAGGAAATGGAACATGGGACATCATCACTATCCTTGCTGACTATGTCACTATCAATAATTTTACTATTCACAATGGTCATTTCAACATCCTGGTCAATCATTCATCCTACACAACCATCACTGGAAACACCATCGGCGGCGGACTACATGGGGTATCAGTGCAGAACGAATGTGAGTTTCTGACCATTTCAAAGAACGCTTTTCAAGATAATGTTTATGGTATACGGTTATATTTTAGCTCTGATGCAACAGTTTCATATAATAGTTTGCAAAGCTTCAAAATAAACGCGTTTTACTATGGAACAGCCATCGCGCACGGGCGTCATCACTGGTATCAAAACTACTGGGGCAGACCGCGTCATCTTCCTTGTGTTGTCCCTGGCAAAATCCGGTTGGGCAACCTGTCGCTCTTCTGGATAAATGTTGATTGGTTCCCTCTCACAAATCCTATATAAAGAAGCCTGATAGATAGATATAAATACAGTATGAAAGATTTAAAATCATTGCAGGAGGAATAAAAAATGAAACAATGTGGAAAAGGGAAAAAAACAGCAGCTGGTGTTGTGTTCATTTTACTTATATCAATCGTTGGAGTAACGACAGGGGCTCCTCAAGAACCTACTCCTCAATCACGGGGAATACTAGAATACGAACCAAAATCACACGATTTTGGTAATATGTCTGAAGGAGAGATCAATAGTACTATTTTTGACATATGGACCAGCGGAGGATGTTGTGAACTCATCTTTGATTTAACCTGGAGTTGCCCGTGGGTCACCGTATTTCCAACTAGCGGTGTTACTAACGGAGAGCATATTCCAATCACCGTCACTATTGATACAACCGGTTTGGATTACGGATTTCATGGCTGTGGCATTCAGATTACGACAAACGGAGGTGGTGATGGTATTTTTAACGTCACTGTGATGATTATCTCACATGATACGCCGTGGTTAGCGGTCTACCCACAATCATATTACTTTGGAGTCATTCTACCCAATATAACTAAAAGCACCGAGTTTGATATCTGGAATAGTGGCACCGGTACTCTCTCCTATACGTTGTCCTGGTCGGAAAGTTGGGTCACTGTATCCCCGACAAATGGAATTTCAACTGGTGAACACGATCCCATTAACGTCACAATTGATACCACAGGTCTGGTACCGGAAACCACCTATGAATGTTATATCTCCATTGAATCGAACGGGGGAAATAAACTATTCTTCTTATGGTTCACAATCGGAACCATACCTGAAATCTCGATACAGAATATCAAAGGAGGATTATTCTATATCAAAACTGTTGTAAAAAACTCGGGGAACGCTGATGCGATAGCCGTCGATTGGAAGATTACCTTAAGCGGTAACGGCCTTATTCTCCTTGGAAAAGAAACAAGCGGGAGAATTTCCATAGTACCCGCTGGTGAAGAACGAACGATATCTTCAGGGGTAATCCTTGGATTAAATGATGTGGAAGTCACAGTAACGCTCCAAAACGATCAGACTCTGCCCATCCTAGAAAAAAGAACAGCAAAACTTTTCTTGTTCTTTATCAAGATTTAATACGTCGCAGCCAGTAGACCGATATTGCTCCCTTCTTTTTTTTCTTGATGCCTGATAAATGAAAACCAAAACCCTTTTACCCTCTTTGGAAGTATCCGTCCCTTATATGACACAACTGCATATCATCTTCCTGGGCACTGGCGGAAGCTGGCCAACCGTTAAACGAAATGTTGCATCTGTAGCTGTAAAACGAGGAAGCGAGATTCTCTTATTTGACTGCGGTGAAGGCACCCAACGGCAATTCCAGCAATCCAATCTTAGTTATATGCAGATATCAAAGATTTTCATCAGTCATTTTCATGGTGACCATTTCCTTGGATTACCCGGGTTGGTTCAAACCATGCAGCTCAACGACCGAGACAGACCACTTCACATCTATGGTCCAAAAGGAATGAAGGAGCTGACCGACCAACTCCTCACCTTAGGATATTTTCGCCCATCCTACAGAATCATTGCCCATGATCTATCCGATGGTCAAGAAGTTGCATTCGAAGGCTATAGCGTATCGACATTAAGGGTCAATCATAATGTCCCAACGTTTTCCTATTGCCTCCTGGAACATCAACGACCTGGGAGGTTTAACAAAGCAAAGGCTATACGATTGGGGATTCCTGAGGGGCCGTTATTTAGCAGGTTACAGAAAGGGCAGGCCATAACCCTTGCTGATGGCAAGAAAATCACACCACACATGGTGCTTGGCCCTTCAAGAAAAGGCAGAAAGATTGTGATCTCCGGCGATACCAAACCATGCGACCAGATCATCGCTTTTTCACAGAACGCAGATATTTTAATTCACGAGGCGACCTTTGATTCACGCCTTGAGGATATTGCCAGAGGATACGGACATACGACTGCAATGCAAGCGGCAGAGATTGCAAAAAAAGCAAACGTGGAAAAACTGTTTTTGGTACATATCAGTCCTCGGTATCTAGATTTCCATGTCCTTGAAGATGAAGCACGAAACACGTTTCCTCACTCGTACGTCGCACGGGATTTTCAGGAAGTCGAAATAAAGCTGAAAAAATAAAACAAAGGAAGTATCAACAGTCTATCGACGGTGAGGGTGGGCAAAGAAGGTTGTTGCGATCTCATAGATTTCCATGTCAACGGTCCGAAGGGTCGTTACCGACTCGTTTAGATCAACTGGGACGATCTTGTACCCTCGTAAGGCCACCATTTTCCCAAACTGCGCCGCCTTTACCATTTCGACAGCGGCAACACCATATCGTGTCGCAAGCACCCGATCGTACGCGGTTGGAGATCCGCCACGCTGGACATGGCCAAGAACCGTGAACCGTGTCTCAACCCCCAGTCGTTTCTCAATTTCTTTTGCCAGACGCTGTCCGATGCCCCCAAGGCGGACATGCCCAAACTCGTCTTTCTCTTCAGATAGTGTCTCGAAGTGATCAGTATTACATGGTTTTGCTCCCTCAGAGACCACCACGATGCTGAACTTTTTTCCTTTTTCATGGCGTGCTTTTAAGTTTTTACAGACATCATCGATATGAAAAGGAATCTCAGGGATTAGTATCTCGTCTGCACCACCAGCGATTCCTGATATGGTCGCTATCCATCCTGCATGTCTGCCCATCACTTCCAGCACCATGATCCGATGATGGGACTCTGCGGTGGTATGAAGCCGGTCGATAGCATCCGTTACAATGGAGACCGCGGTGTCAAAACCAAACGTGTAATCGGTCCCTGAAATATCGTTATCAATGGTCTTTGGAACACCAACTACAGGGACTCCTATCTTATGTAACTTTAAGGCGACACCTAATGTATCTTCTCCGCCAATCGCAATAAGCGCGTCAAGTTTGAATTTTTTAACATTAGCCAACAGTTTATCGACGTTTTTTGGTTCTTTAAACGGGTTAGTCCGGGATGTACCAAGAATCGTACCACCTTTTGGTAGGATACCAGAAACGTCTTGGTCGGTAAGCTGCATAACTGTCCCCTCAATAAGTCCCTTCCATCCATCAATAATACCAATGACTTCCCATGTATTTTTCAAAGATTTCTTTACAACGGCGCGTATCACGGCATTAAGCCCTGGGCAATCGCCACCGCCGGTTAAGAGCCCAATTTTTTTCATACACTCCCGCCAGTTCTCTTTTTTTTCGAAAATCTTTATCTACCGACTCTTTAATAATGTATGGTTTG
>MUGE01000124.1:0-4973 GCA_002900545.1 Thermoplasmata archaeon M11B2D
TCCCCACGAGATACACCGAGTTTTCTTCTGTTTTGAAATCACTAGTGACACAGGCTCGAATGTCATCGACGATCCCCACCGCGAAGATCTCCGGTGTGGGCGGGACTGCGGTTTTCACAGACTCGTTGTAGAAACTGACGTTGCCTGAGACATACGGTAAATCTAAAGCCCGGCCGATGTCGCCAAGCCCCCGGCAGGCTTCATAGAATTCTCCCATGCGCTCAGGTTTCTCCGGGTTGCCGAAGTTCAGACAATCAAGCAGACAATCGGGGACTGCGCCTACTGCTACCAGGTTCCGGCATGCCTCGTCAACCGCGGACATCGCACCCCAGTACGGGTCACGTTCCACGTACCGTGGGTTCACATCAGCGGTCACCGCTAACCCCTTCCAGGAATCCTCTAACGGTTTTAGTACAGTAGCGTCCCCATGGGTCTCCATCCCAAGTTTCCCTTGCAGGGGTTTAATCACGGTGTTTCCCCGTACCTCATGGTCGTACTGGCGGATCACCCATTCCTTCGACGCGATATTCGGTGACGACACTATTTTTTGTAACGTTTCATTGAAATCGGGCAGTACGAAGTTTTTTTCAACGGTCTGCTGTTTTTTGATAATAACTGGTCGTGTGCATTCATCGTACACCGGGCCACCGGTCATAAACTCCAGGTCCATCTCTAGGATCTTCTGTCCTTTGAGAAACACTCTGATGACCTGCTCTTTGATGACCGTCCCAACCACCGTTGCGGTCACATCCCATTGTGTGCAGATATGAAGCACGGTCTGCACGTTCTCTGGCGCGACCAGCATCATCATTCGCTCCTGGCTTTCCGAGACCCAGATCTCCCAGGGTTTGAGGCCCTCCTCCTTTAATGGCACGGTATCCAGATGGATTTCTGCTCCCATGTTCGCGGAGTACGCAAGCTCACCAGACACACATGAGAGGCCTCCGCCACCGAAATCCTTGAAGCCTTCCAAAAGTCCTTTCCTGTTGCATTCCAGGCATGCATGAATCACTGGTTCTTTGGTGATCGGGTCTCCGACCTGCACCGCTGACCTGCTGCTCTCCTCGCTTTCATCGGTCAGTTCCGCAGAAGCAAAGTTCACCCCATGAATACCATCCCTACCGGTCTTCCCACCGACGTAGATGTACACGTTCCCTGGTGCTTTCGCCCAGCTGTGTACCAGCTCATTTTTTTTCATAATGCCGATGCAACCAACATTCACCAGACAGTTCCCGGTGTACCCCTCGTGGAAGTAGACCTGCCCGGCAAGCGTGGGGATCCCGATACGGTTCCCATAGTCGCGGATGCCATCCACGACTCCTTTGAAGAGATACACAGGGTGTTTGACTCCTTTGGGAAGTTTCTCAAACGGATAATCTAAAGGTCCGAAGAACAAGGGATCGATGTACGCGATCGGTTGAGCTCCCATGCAAAGAACATCTCTGACAATGCCGCCAACACCGGTCGCGGCACCACCATACGGTTCTATGGCAGACGGATGGTTATGTGACTCAAGTGCGACACAGTAATAATGGTTTTTGTCAAACTCCATGACTCCTGCATCCTCACGGGCGATGATGCGTTTTTCATCCACATTAAAAACATATTTTTTCAATGGCACCTTTGAGGATTTATAGCAGCAATGCTCAGACCAGGCTTGCCCAAGTGCCTGCAGTTCAATGTCGGTCGGGCTCCTCCCTTGTTTTGAAAAATATTCCTTGATCCGTTTCATCTCAGGCAGGGCCAATGCAAGCTCCATCCGGTTACTGATCTCCAGTAATTCCTTGTCAGAGGCAGCCTGAAGATTCACCTCATAGGTCTCAATATCCTCCCTGATTTTTTTGAATAAACTATCGAGTTGCACATCCACTCCCCCTTACTTTTTTTCCTCAACCGTGATGTCATACTGATGGATGACAGGGTTGGTGAGTAACCGCTGGCAGATCTGCTCTACGTCTCTTCTCACCTGGTCCTCATCAGCTCCATCGATGAGGAGATCAAACGTCCTGATAGTCTTCACCTGCTGCACGTTCATAAAACCAAGCAGATGGATCGCTTTGAGGGTGTTTGCCCCCTCAGGGTCTGAGATGCCTTTCTTGAGGTGAACGGTTACTTTTGCTTCGAACATACCTATCGCGCCGCCTAATCGGAAAATAGATAGATTAAGGTATCGTTCCTCAGAGTTTGTTTAGCACACTTTGCACCTGTTTTTTAAACTGATCGAGGCTTCCGTTGTTGGGGATGATGATATCTGCTTCTGCGATGACGCTTTGCACACCCCAGGAAATCTCCCGTTTGTCCCGCTCCTGAAGATCTTTGAGGTCTTTGCTATCGTCGCTCCTCCGTCTAGCGATTGCTCGTTTGCGTCGCAGCTCCTCAGCAGCCGTAATTGCGATGACAACAAAATCCAACCCGAGTGTCTTTTTGAAATAGTCGATCTCTTCCTTGTTGCGGACGCCATCGATAACGACGATGGGCGGGTTGTTGAAGGAATGGATTTTCTCAACGGTCCGTTTCGCCCAGACATCCATGCCGTATGTCTTGCGCATGGTGTGTGCAACGTTGCCTACGTTGTGGTCATCCAGGGGTCTTGCTTGTCGTTTGGTTTCCTCCCAAACCAGATCACCCATCCTGACCACCGGTATACCCTTCTCTTTGGCAAGTTGCACCGCCTCTGATTTCCCTGAGGCAGGCATGCCGGCAAACGCGATGACTTTCATTGAACCGTTTTCCCTCATATAATGATGAGTGCAGGGGACGAGATTTGAACTCGCGGAGACCTGCGTCATAGGGTCCTAAGCCCTACCCCTTAGACCATGCTCGGGTACCCCTGCAAATCTTGCGGACGCTAATACCATCACGTAATGAAAAATGTTTGTACAGATGACCCGCTCACGGTTTTCTTACTTTTTTATATCCCGCAGGAGCAATTGTTCACCATATTTCTTGTAACATTCTTCGCAGTATTTCCGTGCGATCAGGGAATGGATGTGGGCTGTGATTCCTTTTTCGACGTAATGAAGGTCGTTCGGGAGAATCTGTTTGTCGCAGTAGATGCACACGGTGGGAAACTGCGAATGTCTGGTGACCAAACATGTTTCAAGATTCTTTTCCATCATCTCTCCTCTCTAGTATATTCCCATGTTTTGGTATTAAAACCTTCCGGCGTATCTCGTCATAGGATGTGTGTGTTAGGTTTAAGTATAAGCAACAGTATTCCCCGAAAGATATTTCATACATGTGGCGGCAACGACTGCCTCCCATAGCGAGCATTCATCTCTTTTCGGGGTGGTGCCTATACGGGTGGGGTAGTCAGGAAATCCCGACGGGCCCATAACCCGTAGACCAATGGTTCAAATCCATTCCCCGCTACTTTCTTTTTTTTCTTCAAAACACCAGGTTTATTAATTCCCTGGGGTTTTTGCATGGCTGTGAGAAAGCAACCAACAGACCGGTTCTGGGAAATCGATGCCCTCCGAGGGATAGCTATCTGCATGATGATTATCTATCATCTTTTTTTTGACCTGAACTATTTCGGCGTGTATTCCACGGATTTATACTCCCTTCCGGTTCTCCTCTTCCTCTACCCTATCGGAACCGTATTTTTGCTCTTGGTTGGGATCTCCCTTACGCTGAGTTATTCACGGGCGAAACAGACACATACCAAAGCTCAACTACGGATAAAATATTTAAAAAGAGGAAGCGGGATTTTTGGACTTGGCATGCTCGTCACCCTGGTCACCTGGGTGTATCCCCATGACGGGTTCATCGTCTTTGGGGTTCTGCATTGCATCGGCATTTCCATCCTGCTTGCATATCCGCTTATCTCGTCTCGTGCTTTGGCGTTCTTGGTTGGAGTTCTCTGCATTGGCATTGGTGTGTTGCTGCAAAACATGGTGACTGTTGATTTTCCCTGGCTTCTCTGGATTGGAATTGTCCCACGACAGTTCTACACGCTTGACTATTTTCCCTTGCTTCCATGGTTCGGCGTGGTGTTGATCGGCATCGTTCTGGGAAATACCCTCTACCAGAACGATACACGGAGATTCACCATAAAGGAGTATTCACACAATCCTGTGAGCCGATTGTTTTGTTTCCTTGGCCGATATTCTCTCCTTATCTATCTGCTTCATCAACTACTCATCGTCGGTTTGCTGTATGTTTTTTTCCTCAGATAATCGTTTCACGTATCGTTTAATACGAGGGATTGTTGTGATCAGATGGACTTTTTTGGTGTCCGCTGTTGTCTTGAAATCCCGCAGCATCCAGTACACGTGATCTGCGACCTCGACTGCCTCCTGTCTGTTCTCATACTGTTCGTACAACTCGATGAAACGGAGGATCTGCTGTTGAATGTCCACGGGGTTTTGATGAAACACCCAGGGACAGTGCTGCGCTTCTCTGCCGATCATGACAAGGTCACAGCCTGTTTTCTGTAACAGAGCAATCCCGCTGTGATAGCTAGCAACGTCACCGTTCGCAATCACCGGGATATGAAGCTTTTCCTTGATTTGCTTCATAATGGTCCAGTTGACTTTCCCTGCGTATCCCTGGTCTGCGGTGCGGCCATGGACGCAGACAGCCTGAGTACCTGTGTTTTCAATAAGCCTTGCGACCGTGACGCCATTGATATGCTGGTTGTCCCATCCGATGCGTATCTTAGCAGTCACTGGTTTTTCTGTCGCATCGACCATGGCTTTAAGCAAGCGTTCCAGCGTTGGAAGGTCCTTTAGGAGGGTAGCGCCACATCCTTTCTGCACATAATCCTCTTCGATACACCCGACGTTCAGGTCGATGATATCAGCGAACTGCTCGACTGCTTCAACTGCGGTAACAAGAAGGTCTCTTTCACTGCCGATGAGCTGGACACTCACGGGTCGTTCGCAGTCTTGAATATTGAGAAATTGTTCGACTTGCTTTGTGGTTTTCTTGCTAATCAGATCTGCATCGATCATCTGCGTATAGATTAGTCC
>MUGE01000125.1:0-4876 GCA_002900545.1 Thermoplasmata archaeon M11B2D
TGATATTTTTTAAACAGTTCTTTTTTTGAAGGTAACTTCGAATGCATAATGGTATCGAGAGTGAGTGCACCTGTGATAAAAATCCTTTTTTTCTGCTCACCCATGCGTTCTACTCGTTCTGCGTTTTCTTTCGTATGAACAAGGTGGATATGGGAGATTTTTGTGATGGCATGGCGGATGGATTCATCTATGGTTGTCCCGGTCACATCACCCCCGTTGATATGCGCGATAGGGATGTTCAAATAAAGGGCGGAAAGTGCAGCAGCGAACGATTCGCTTCGATCGCCAAGGACAACAAGGATATCTGGACGATGATGATCAAAGAAGGTTGTAAAATTGCTGATTCCTGACGCTAGGTACTGGGCCATATGTTTTAGTTGATCTCCTTTATACCTCATTAGGATTTTTTTTGCGTTTGGAAAATCCTTTTCGACGATTTTGAAGGTGTTTCCGAATGAAGGGAGCAGGTGCATCCCAGTGATTATTGGAAGCAATCGTAGCTTCGTATCATGTTGGATTTTTTCCATAAGTGGTTTGAGATATCCGTATTCTGCACGGGTGCCTGTAACAACAGCGATAGTCCTCATAATTATTCAACCATATCGAACCGAATAAGTTGATCTTTTTTTATAGGTTTTTTGGTTTTCCTCCCAAGAAGCTGTTTTAGATGCATCGGTGAAAGCCCGGTTCCAGGCCGCTTGAAATCAAGCATAGTTCTACGGAGAACCGCTCCTTCCTTGACAGGCTGGCTAGCAACAATGCTTTTTCTGACAAGTTTCATTATTTCTTTTTCAGACCGTGTTGGTTTTTTTGCATAGCTTCCAAGAACTGTTTCGACGGTTCGTAGTTCAGTAACCATCTGCATGAGTTCTTCTGGTTCAAGTGATGCAGCATGGTCAGGACCAGGCATGGCTCGGTCAAGAGTGAAATGTTTCTCGATGACGACCGCACCAAGGGCTGCTGCCATGAGAGGGACTGTAATTCCTATTGTATGGTCCGAATAACCAACAAGGCAGTCCAGTGAGTGCCGCATGGTAAGCATCGCACGGAGATTTACCTCATCTAATGGGCAGGGGTAATTGGTCGTGCAATGAAGTACGATTACCTGATGGTTCCCATTTTTATGAATCGCTCGAATCGCATCACCAACCTCCTTAAGGGTGGCCATACCCGTTCCTAAAAGGATTGGTTTGTGTTTTTTAGATGCGTATTCTAACGCAGGAAGATTGGTAAGGTCCCCAGAGCCGAACTTATACGCTGGGACAATGTCCTCTAAAAAATCGATAGCATCAAACGAATGAGGGGTCGACAAGAACAGTATCTTTTTTTTATCGCAATACGCTTTAAGTTCCTTGAACGTTTCGTATGAAAACTCATAGTGTTTAATCATCTGAAGCTGTGTGAGATTTCCCTTTATGTTTTTCTTCTGGTACGATGCGATATCGACATCCCCAGTGACAACTCCCTCTGCTTTAAATGTCTGGAATTTGACCGCGTCCGCACCAGCATGTACCGCGACATCAACAAGTTTTTTTGCAAGAGGTAACTTACCGTTGTGGTTTATACCTGCCTCTGCGATGATAAAACACGGTTGTTTTTCCCCAATGCATTTTGATCCTATATGTATGGTTTTTGCCATAGATTCCCCACTACAGATATAATCAAAGGTAACAACGAACCACTATTAAAAGTTCATTTCTTATTTCTTAAAAAAATGGGATAGAAGATAGTTATTCTTTTTTTCTAGAGTAAATTTCTTGTTTAATTTTTCGAATTTCCTGGAAATGTGTATGGTAGTGATTGTCGATTTGATCCTTGATATGTTTGTCTAAATCAAGCTGTACACAATGAGCGTTTATTGCAGCTATCTGCGGGTGTTTGTCAAGATATTCTATGACTTTTTCTAATGTAAGGGTTGTTTTAAATGGGATTGTCGTATAAAGGTGGTTGATAAGCTCATAATCTTCTTTGTAGTCAAGCGTAAGTCGGTAGTTTGGTCTATGGAACTTTTTATCTGCCGTCAGAGTAAAAACATCGAATAGGTCAGGTCGATCTATGAGGTATCCCCAGATTTCCGTGTCGATAATAGTTTTGACGATGCAGATGGTCTGTAACGCTTGTACATTCATGCCCCATACTGCAGTTCCAAAAGGCAGACCTTGTACTTTTATAAAATCAGGTTGTTGTCGTGTAATGACATCCACTATTTTGTTTGCGTATTGTATGGAAAACAAGGGGTTGTCCGCAGTTATCCCAAGAGCATAATCCAAGTGGTGAGAGATTGCGGCATCATGCAATCGCTTTACAACATCGTCAGGGTCACCAAGGAAATACGAGACATTGGTTGTTTCTGCGATCAAACGTAATGGTTTGTCCTGAGGGGACGCTGAAGTGCAGATAACAATATCTGTATCGTCAATTGAGTGGATTTCTTGTGCGCGTTCTACAATTCGTTGTATGACGGGTTTGCCGTTTAAATCCTTCATGATTTTTAATGGGAGTCGTGATGATTTTAATCGTGCAGTGATTAAAAAACCGATTCTCATAGTGCTTTCTTCCTTTGGGGCTTTATTTTTTTACATTTGTGATTTGTTCAAGATGCAAGGTTTTAAATGTATATTCGATTTTGCTAAAGTCAAGTACCTCGTCTTTTTTTATATCAACTTTTGCTTTGGAACCGATTAATTGGAGAAATTGCTTCTGCTGTATCGTGCTTTCCTCAGGGGCTCTTTTAAACCAGAGGTTTTCTAGCGAAAGTTTCTCCCCTTTTTTGATATCTTTTTTAGCCACGATAGCCTTTTTCATTGGGCCGATGTTTCCATATGCTTTCTCAGGTTCACTGAGAGTGATTTGTCCGCTGCCATGAATTTGAAGTGCTATGTTCATATGATTCTTGATAATACGCATATGTTCTTTTCCGACTGCGGCATGGTAATCAATGCGTTCTTTCCCTGGATCAAGTGTATAATGTTTTTCAAGAATTGGGAACCCCATCACCGCGGCAGAGACGCTTATCATCACATTGTTTGGATCGTTAAAATGGGTATGATCTGCATATCCGACAGGAAGGTGAAATAAATTATAGATTGCATGCATCTTCGCTAGGTTGATATCGGCATAGTTCGTCGGATAACTTTGGAATCCATACATAAGAAGGATATCTTGTTTTCCATGATGTCTTAGAAAATCGATTGCGTACGAGATATCGCTAATTGAAGAGCCACCAATGCCAAGAATGATTGGGCCATTAAACTTTGCCGCTTCTGAAAGCATGTAGAAATCATTAAGACTGGTCGCGTGCAGTTCAAGAAAAGCAACTCTTTTTTTCTTTGAGACAATATAGCGAATGCTTTCAACATCATCACATAACGCAACAATGTCAAGCTTTCTTTTGATGGCAAAGGAGAATATCTCGTTCCATTGGTTCTGTGTAAAGATCCAGTGTTTCATTTGTTTGTAAAGTGGATGCGAGCGTTTCATGTAGCTATCCAGATTTAGCAGCAGATGGAATTTGATTGCATTAAGTTTTAAAGAGGCGATCTCCTCAATCATCTGAAAAAGATAGTTGATGTCGCCTTCATGGTTATAGGCAGTTTCTGCGATAATATAGGGGACGAGATGGTGTTTCTTCATCATACTCTTTCCTTTCCTTTTGGACAAATCAGAATGCATTCGTTTCCGCTGCTCTTAGGATGGCAAATCAGGAGTTCCCTAAAAACCTTTTGCCTTGGGATACGAATTACAGGATCTTTAATTCAGTAAAGAACTTCTTAAAATGCTCCTCTGGAGAAGGGGTGAAGAAGAGGTCTGCGGTAGCCTTGGTTTCAGCAACTGCATCTTGATAGTTAGCCAGGATAGTCGTCACTGACTCGATGAATTCTGCCGGTGAGTGAACCAGGTAGGGTGTTTCTGTCTTAGGTGTTATATTGTAGAGATCAACGAATATGTTAGGGACGCTAAACGCCATTGCTTCCAGCCCGCTTGTTGAATAAACAGTAGAGTGAATGTCAACATTAGTGAAGAGTTGAAAGATGTCCTCGTATTTATCTACCAGGATGATTTGTTTGTTTTGTAGATTTGAATAACTGTTGGTATCGTACGGATGTGGTTTGAAAAGAATCCCGATGTTGAGGTGCTGTTTTTCGAGGTGGTCTGCAACTGTGGTGATGAATTCTTGTATCTCCTTGGCGACAATCCATTGGGATGTGAATAAAATCGTATGTGCAAATCGTGAACTGCTTTCTTTCTGGCGCGATCCCCGTTTTTTTTCCTTTAATATCTGTTGAAGATACGGGTATCCAACGGAGCGGACCTTGTCTTTGTCAAAGAGGTTGCCGTTTCGAACCATCTCCGCGTAAATCTCTCCCTGAGCAAGCAAATAGTCAGGGATGCAATCCTTGTTGGTTGTAGGGGTCGACCTACGGTACGCAGGCAGGTATGATGTGATTAACCCATGTTGAAGTTCTATAGCAGGAATCTGTAGCTCCCGGCATGCTTGTGAGAGAGCCATGGGAAACCTCCCATACCCGCATCGGATTAGTACTGCTCGTGGTTTGATCTTTGTTAAGATGTTGGAAAGGAAGTGTTTGATGGAAACAAAGACAGTGATGAAATCAACCATATCCCTGGTAAGTATGTCAGGTTCAACACAGGCGGTTGTGCTGACATAGTCGATGATCTGCTGGAAGACCTCTTCTGACTCCAGTGCATAGTTTTTTCGACCGGTGATTTTATGAGAAAGAAGATCCCAGAATGTTGTTGACCAGAGTGGAATATGCATAGGGACATGGTGCCATGAGTACACCGGTCTGTCGTATTTCCGTCGATACCCTGTGGTTTCTGGCCATTCGAACACCACAAGCCTGTCTCCAAGTAT
>MUGE01000126.1:0-4870 GCA_002900545.1 Thermoplasmata archaeon M11B2D
GGGTTGGGCTTCGGTGTTCTCATCGTTTGTTGCTTCAGGAGATATCACGCTTCGCTGTTTGAGATGCTCCACGGAGGTGAATAGTTTCGTGAAAAGGTCCTCGTTTGACTCAAACCAGCTCTGCCAGCCTCTAAGCTCCTCTTTTAACTGCTTGTTCTCTGATTCGGTTTCCTCATACAACCGGAAGAGTTTCGTGAGCCGTTCTTTTTCCTTTTCATATTCACAGGAAACTTGTTCGAACCGTGTTTTGAACTCTGCGAACTGTTCAAATTTGCGTAACTCACTGACTTGCTGCTCTAGGCCTCTGATGATGTCGTCTTTTGTTTTAATCTCCCCGCGCATCTGGTCCATGTTTTTCTCCATTTGGGTTTGAAGGGCATCGAACCGCATCACTTGTTGTCTCATGTCATCTAATTGTTTCACCGCGTGCTCACGTTCATCTAATTTCTGTGTCAGGGTCTGTATCCGTGCAGTCGCATCTCGTTCAAATTGCATACGGATCTGTTCGGTATCTCGCAGCCTTTCTTCAAGCTCGACGACCCGTTTCTCCTGTGCAGATAAGGATTCCTCTTGGTTTTTATATGCATCCCAGAGTTTTATCAATCGTTCTTTTTCTTTTTCAAGCTCCATACTATATCGACGGGCTCCCTCAACGGCCTCTTCCCGGCGGCGTTCTGCCTCGGAAAGACGGTCTTCAAATGACCGCATCATCGAATCCATTTTGTTTAAGCCTTCAAGGCTCAGCATACTTTGGATTTTTGCAAGATCCTCCATACCTTTAGAAAATGAACTTTTAATAGACCCAAGTTCTGTTGATGCTTCCTGCAGTTGTTCCATAAATGAGTCCTTTACTCCTTTCATTTCTATACCACCTACTTTTTCTTCAGTCATAACTTATGCCGTCCCATTTATTTAATACTCTACTATGCGAATAATGTTGATGCTATTTAAGGGTTATTATTTTATTTGTCCAACGTACACTATCCATAGGCCGCTAAACTAATAAACTATTATTGGTATACTATCTTTTGAATATCAATACATGACTTGGAGATAGAAAGGGATGGGATTGCTCGAGAGATTTAGAGAAAGTAAGTTTTCAAAAATGATCTATAGGATCTTTGGGAAGAATCACGCCAAGATTGGGATTTATGGTCCACCAAATGTCGGAAAAACAACGCTCGCAAATCGAATTCTGCGAGACTGGACAGGAGACATCATGGGCAGTGTTTCTGAGGTTCCTCATGAGACCCGACGGGCGAAATGGAAGAATAACATACGGATTGACAATAACGGTTCGTCTTTGACCATGGATCTCGTCGATACACCAGGGATTGCAACTAAAATCGACTATAAGGAATTCATGAACATGTACGGGATGACCAAGGACGATTCGCGCATACGCGCAAAGGAAGCGACCGAGGGCGTTATCGAATCAATCAGATGGCTTGACGATATTGACGGGGTGGTGCTTGTCATGGATGCAACACAAGACCCGTTCACTCAGGTAAATGTCACTATTATCGGGAACCTTGAGGCACGAAATCTCCCTATTCTTATCGCAGCTAACAAAATTGACGCGGAGAACGCAAGTCCTGCCACTCTGAAATCTGCATTCCCACAGCACCCTGTTATTCCAATCAGTGCACTGACTGGCTATAACACAGAAAATCTGTACACGATGATGGTCAAAGAGTTTGGAAAAAAACGACATAAACGGAGGAGGTAGAAGCCATGGTTAAAAAAGAAGGAGGGATTGCGTTTCATCTGATTTCCCGGCAAAAACTAGAGCATTTATCATCCCCTGAGAAACTGAAATATATCCTTAATGAGGTTAAGGAAGGAAAGATACTTGTCTTAGAACACGGTCTGACACCAAATGAACAAACACAATTAATTGAGCATACGATGAAAGAAATCAACCATGACACGTTCATAGGTATTGAGATTGGTGGATATGAAAATGAAAAAATCGGATTTTTCCAGCGGGTGTTTGGCGTAACAAAAAAACCCCGTATGACGGTCATCGGACCCGCACATCTTCTTAAGATGGTTCACAAGGACAATGATATGATTCAGACCACGATTATTCCTGGGAAGGGAGCAAGTTAATGCCACATCAATGCCTGAAATGCGGCCATGTTTTTGAAGAAGGGTCATCACAATTGTTGAAAGGGTGCCCGCATTGTGGGGGAAACCGGTTTTTTTTCACAAGAGAACCATTAAATCAAGTAGAACGAGATGTCATGAGTAAGGAAATCGGCCAGGACCTTACCGCGAAAATCATGGAGCTTGCCGTCGAAAAAAATAAAGATAGACTCAGAGGCACCGAGACATGGATAACCCTAAAACCAAAGGACCTTCGTAAGATAATAGAGGGCAAAATTGAGCAAAAAAAACCCGAGGTAGAACTCACCATCGGTGAACCAATCAGTGAGGATAAACGTAAAGCGATTATTGAGAAAATCAAAGCAGAGGTGGATCATTCGGATACACCAGAAACAATCGGGGTTGAACAGCCAGGGAAATATCACATTGACCTTAAAGGTCTGCTAGAGAAAGAACCAATCGTTATCCAAAAAGATGGGACCTATACGATTCATCTTCCCTCTTTGTTTAAAATGCGTGAGGAGAAGAAAAAATAGGTTTTGTTTCGTTGGAATATCCTTTCCATTACCTTTTTATTGAAGTCATTGATTCAGCTTTGGTTGATTCTATGAAATGGTATGACGAGGTTGAATATATCAGAAACCAAGCGATGAAGAATAACAAGTTTTTCGCAAACTCTCTTCCCATGATCGCTAGTGAAAATGTGCTTTCGCCGCTTTGCCGGGAGATGCTTATTACTGATTTCCATGGCAGGTACGCAGAAGGGACTCCAGGAAATCGGTACTACGAAGGATGCAAATTCTTTGATTTAGTTGAAGAAAAAACCATGGAGCTTGCAAAAAAACTTTTTTCTTGTAACTACGCTGATGTGCGCCCGACATCAGGGACTGTGGCAAACATGGCAGTGCTTAAGGCATTGATTAAACCGGGGGAGACAGCAACGGTCCTTGACACTGCGAATGGTGCTCATATCTCGTTTGGGAAGTACGGTGCCGCAGGTGTCCGAGGCATTAACCTTGTTTCATTTCCGTTTAGCAATGATGAGATGACTATTGATGTTGATGGTGCGGTAAAACTCATACAACAGGTCAAACCAAAACTCGCATTGTGTGGTCAATCCGTTTTTCTCTTTCCAACTCCGTTGAAAGCTATCGCTGAGGCGGCTCATGAGGTTGGTGCCTACGTGGTCTACGATGCAGCCCATGTCCTTGGTCTGATTGCTGGAAAACGGTTCCAGGATCCACTTCGAGAAGGGGCAGATCTGATGAACGGAAGCACCCATAAAACGTTACCCGGACCGCAGGGCGGGATGATTCTCTCAGACCATACAGCAGACACTGAGGAGAACAAATCCCTCCTCCGGAAAGTAGGATTTGGAGTGTTCCCAGGGGTTACCTCCTCGTATCATCTGCATCATGTGGCTGCAAAGGGTATTGCTTTTGCTGAGCATCTTGAGTTTGGGGAGGCGTACGCCAATCAAACCATTAAAAATGCGAAGCGTCTTGCACAATCACTCCATGAACAAGGGTTCAAGGTGTTTGGAGAAAAACTTGGGTTTACCAAATCGCATCAGATCCTTGTAGAAATCGGTCCAGGGAAGGGAAAAGAAGCATCGAAGATTCTTGAGGATGCCGGGATTGTTACAAATATGAACATGATCCCTGGTGATGAAGACCCCCTTAACCCGTCAGGGCTTCGTCTGGGAACCCCTGAACTGACTCGTATCGGAATGAAGGAGAAAGAGATGGACGAGGTCGCAGCGTTCTATACACGGGCTCTTCTGAAAAAGGAAAACCCCAAGAAAATCAGAGACGATGTAAAAGAGTTTCGTAAAGATTTCCAGGAGCTTTTCTATTGTTATAAAGAAGGTTTCCGGGGATATGAGTATCATAAGTTGATTTAAGATGTGGGTGGCATTGACTGGTACCCCGGGAACTGGCAAAACTGCGGTTGCGACCGCTTTAAAAAAACAAGGGTATACTATTGTTCCATTACATCGACTTGCACAGAACAGCAACTGCGTTGTTGGAATTGAAAAAAGAAGAAATTCGCAGCTTATAGACATTCCTAAGTTAAACGACTATGTTAAGAAAAACTTTACGAGAGATGAACTTATTTTTTTCGAAGGACATATCGCACATCTGCTCAGCAGTATGCAAAAAGTGATTGTTCTTCGTTGCCACCCGAAAGAACTGAAAAAAAGACTTCTTAAAAAAAGATGGAGGATGAAAAAGATTATGGAAAACATAGAGGCTGAGATTATCGATATCATCCTTTGCGAAGCAGTGCAGCGACATCGTTCTGAAAATATTTTTGAGATAGATACAACAGAAAAAAGCGCCGAAGACATTTCAACAGTTATTGGTACGATTGTGAAAAAAAACTTTCAACCGACAAAGACATATAGTATTGGCCAGATTGATTGGTCAGAAGAAATCCTTAATGAACCTTATATGTAGGAGCTTGTATGGTATTGGACAAAACACGTGATAGAGCAGACCCGTTTCTTACAATTATTGCAAAACAATTTTCTTCTGTAAATCCTGATATTCTTACCTGGTGTGCGCTTCTGTTTTCTTTTATCGGTGGTGTGTTTTTTTATTTTTCAAGCCCGGAACTTGAGCTCCGGAACTTTTTTTTGTTTTTTGCTGTTTTTTTTGTAGTCCTCAATGGTTTGTTTGACGCTATTGACGGTAAGGTTGCAAAGCTTGCGAACAAGGCATCAGCAAGGGGTGATTTTCTGGATCATGCCCTTGATCGG
>MUGE01000003.1:0-18598 GCA_002900545.1 Thermoplasmata archaeon M11B2D
TGTTCACCCAGTAGTTCACTAATAGCGGCATGTCCCATCCATGTTTGCCAAACACATACACCTGCATCAACACTTCACCAACAAACCACATCCATACAAACGCATGTGATAATCCTTGGCCATGACCATCGCGCCAACACTTTATGGCTTGTGGCGCACCACACAACGCAAACAATATTCCAGCAGTCCAGCCGATAAGCTCAATCATGCATTTGCTCCATGTACCAACTTGATATCCGGAAAGTGTTTTTTGACAAACTGTTCCAGCCCATCACGCGAATAACATTGCCGAAGCTCTGGGACATCTTGATAATGGTCACCAAGTCGTCCAGCCAATTCTAGCGCATATCCAAGTCGACTGTCCACATCGACAAAATCCCCAGACAACACAAGGGTTGCTTCAAACTGTGGGTCGTTTGAAAAAATTGTTTTGCCGTCTGGGCTTACTGACCACGGACCAAAATCTTGATATTCTTTCATGAACCGACTCCACCAATAGTTTTTTGTTTGTTTCTTGCATTGTTCAGTACAGCATTCGACACATTGATAACGACAACACCAGAAACATCCATTCCAATTTTTTCAAAATGTTCTTTTATATACTGGACATCCAATATTGCATCAATGGCACATCGTTCTTTTTTGACAAGCGCGTTCAGGATATTGGCAAGTGATTCGGCTTCGTTTTTTGTTGGGAAAACAAATTCGTTTACGGCAGGCTCACTTCCAAGCAATCGACTGCTAGAATCCAAACAACCCCATTGCCCATTAGAATGCTTTCGTATAACCCACATCAAAAAACATCCTCGCGGTCAATGACTTCACAATCTTCCAATGTGTCTTCCAGCAAATCGGCGGCCAATCTCAACAGGGCAGCAAGCTCTTCTGCGGAAGATGGTTTCTTTGCTGAAAACGCCAGTTTGCCGGTATTGAAATAAAATTCACACCGACAGTTGACAAATTGATTTTTTGCAAAATCTTTGAACAGTCTTTTTGTAAGCCTGTCCATCTGCCATTGTTTATGGCGTTCTTTTATTTTTTTGAAAATTAACATGTTACTCACCGATTGATTTTTTGAAAAAATGCTTTATGCCTTCTATTCCTATTTCTTGTAAAATGGCATCTTCGCCATGATACGAAATGAAATCCGAAATGTCAACAGCAGCAATCGCATGGTCGTCGACATACGACTGTAGCGCCACGGTTCCATGCAGGTGGTCAATGATATCGTATGGGTCAATTTCGTTCAGCACATCCGACACATCAGCATCAAACTCGATTGACATGCGATACGCGCTATCGGCACTGACATCCAAGGAGCTTACTGTAATACTAAATGTTGGCATTATGTGCCTCCACCAAATCTTTTATCGCCCATTCGTTTCTTGTGATTGGGTTTGCTATCCATGCCTCAACAGCAGTCAATAGTTCACCATGAAATCCGGTTTGATAATATCATCGGGCATAATAATTTTCCCATTCTCTTATGTTTTTGAATTTTCCTTCGTATTCAACACCATCAATTATCAACCGCCAATCAGACCATCTAGCCAGTTTTCCGGTTTCGGCATACTCAACAATATTGGCTTTGAGTTGGTGATAGTTTTCAACAGAAGCATCATCGGCAAGTTCCAATATGGTTTCACCATGCGCAATGATATCGTCGTATTTCTTTTTTGGAATCTCCCCAGTTTCATGTTGTATTGCCAATAGACCGCTATGAATAAACATATGGCACGAATGGCACAATGCAACGATTTCGATAAGTTCCATTCTCCCTCGTTGGTAATCGAAAGAATAAAATTCGTGTGCCTCAAGTCTCTGGTAATACTTGGCGTCACTTTTATGAATGCCACATGCAGCACAACGATATCCTGTTTTTCGATATGCCGTCTGTCGCTTATCATCCCACCAAGATTTTCCCATAACCGTGCGCGGGTTTAATCCATGCATTGGTTTTGGAATATTCGGGTGCAACAATAATTCTGGTCTTGGTGAAAATTTTTTCGGCAAAGTTGGTGTTGTCACATGGGAGTCCTATTCGTCAAATCGGTAGATATCAAGTCGGTTCCCATCACCATCAATTGGCCAACCATCTTCGCCATAGAATTCAGGATGAAGCTCTTTGTCGCCATAAACAATTCTGGAACTCACCAACTTCTTCCCACACTTGGCACACCGAATCTCACAAATGGTTGCTCTGGTTGGAGTGAAATCCCAATCCAATGTTGCCCGAATCAACCCGACAGCCGAGCCGGTTTCGAAATCATGAATGCAAAAAAATTCTTTCAGTTTTTTTAGAAATTTCTTCATCATTGCTGGTTCCTAATTCTGGTAAACACTTCTTCGATGTGAATTGGTCGATAATCAATATGCTCCACAGACACGCAAAAATATCGCGGGTCAATAAATCCATCAGCGTCAACCACACGACGATAGTGCAGGTGTCCATGAATGTTACACTTCCATCGAGACAAACTTTCTTCGTGCACTGGGATATGACTAATCAAACACCCACCCAAAATGTGGTATGCGCGAATGTCTTTGAAATGTGGCGCATAATCGGACATCTTGAAAATGTCGTGATTGCCTTTGATTAGGACTTTCGTACCATTGAGCCTTGGTAAAATGGACAATGATTTCCGGTTGATAACAACATCACCAGCGACATACACTTTATCGGTTGGACGAACCGTATCATTCCAACGCAACACCATTTCTTCATCCATTTCGGAAACATCATCCCATGGACGAAGTTTGCTTCCGTCATCGCGAAGAAACCGACACACACCATGATGTCCAAAGTGTGGGTCGGCAATCAAGAACGATTCGCCGCCGAACATTAGTCAATGTTCGAACTGATAACGGCGCGCGCCAACGAAAGTAGTTTCGGTGTATTCAGTACAGCAATACATACGGCAACCATTTCATTACATGCCAGCGCTTCGTCATCTGGTTTCTGCATCGACAGAAAGATTTCAACACGGTTGTCGGGACGGATAACAATAGCCGCGTCCCCAGGATTCACAACAACGGTGGCCGAGTTGTCGGTTAATTCAACAACATCCAATCCAGCCAACTTCAATCGCTCCAGCTTATCATTACTCATATATGACTCCTTATAAACAACATTATCAAATTTTCGTAATTATATACGACCCCAGTGATTGGTCAATGGGTTTTTTTCAAAAAACTTTATTTGTACTTGGCAATCAGGATGATGATTTCCTTTGCCAGTTCTTCCATCCCATCCCGTTTAATAGCGACACACGCCACATCACGAAGGGAATCCAATACATCGGCTGCGTCTATATTAGCCGACATGTTGTTTTTGGAAATGTCGGTTACAGCAATACCATAAACCGACCGTAAACTGGAAAGAACATGTGCCGGAGGCAATGGCACAGAATCAGTGTGGACAAATTCTTTACCCGAAAAAAGACCATCCGCGATATCCTTTGCCTCTCTCAAACCAAACCCAAAAACCGTGCGCAATTCCCTGATTGTCGCGACTCTATTCGCAACCAAATACCCCTGAACGAGCGATAGCCGAACTTCCATAATTTACCCCCCACCAAATCAAGCAGCGGTTTTTGTTGCGTTCAATTTCACCAAGTTCTTGATAAGCACGGCCAAATCCGAATTC
The DNA here is from genome assembly GCA_002900545.1 of Thermoplasmata archaeon M11B2D. GTDB lineage: Archaea > Thermoplasmatota > E2 > DHVEG-1 > DHVEG-1 > SM1-50. Next base: position 3,647 of record MUGE01000003.1, read on the forward strand.
ACATCCGCCACTTCCAGATACGCATTAGCGGCAGCAATCACATCGGCTTCCACTGGCTCAACATCAACGGCAGGTTCGCCAGTATACACGAACGGTTTATTCCAACGACCAAGATTCAGGTCAACATAATGGCCAACATCGAAATAGTCGGCTTGGATGTCGCTGTTGTTGTAGTTGTCGGTGTTCAGCGCGCTCATGATATTCTCAATCACTTCCAGCGTTTCATCAAAATAGTCACGGAACCAATATGGATTCACATCGACATATGTCGGTGCGTTCGCGCTCAGTCGCTTGTATGCTTCGACTGAGTGATAATCGGTTTTGTATTTCAGCTTGTCCATCACGACGCGAGCATATTCGGCCATCAAATCAACCGGAGCCGAATACACGGTCATGACGATGGTTGAGTGATTATCGACAGCCAACGACCATTTCCAGTCTTTTGGGACAACCTTTTTCAGTTCCGCGCGAATCTTTGCTTTCTTCTCTTTGCTCACATATGCCATGATAAAATCCTCTTTGTTTTCACCAGTCCATTAAACCACAACTCGACAAAAAACACAATATTTTTTGGAATTTATTTGTAGAACCAGCAGGTGAATGGGGCGCTTCGATACAACACCCAACCATCGTTTTTTAGCCGCTCGGCTCGCGCCATTCCAGCAATGGTAGATACATCGACGGTTACATAATTGCGATTCTGCATATATCCTCCAAGTTACTCTTCTTCTTCTTCTTCGGGTTCAGCCAAAATAACGCCATGGATGACTCGAATTTCAGTGAGGTATTTTGCACCAAGCAGCGCGGCAACAATTTCTTCCCTATCCATGGTATCCAATTTTGCAACCAACTCATTGCGGCGACATTCATGACACACACCATTAATTGCCACATACCCGTTCTTTTTGTATTCGCTAATTCGAGAGCGGTCCATACGATTGCGACCATCCATCGTATTACTGGCCTCACAACCGCATTCCCATCGAACAATCACTTTAGTACCCATCAACTTCTTCCTCCCAAACAAACCTTCACTGTCATATTAGCAAGATTTTTTCGAAAAAACAAGGTTTTCGAAAAAACATCAATAAAAATCATACCCTTCTTTTTCTTTAGCATCGACCAACCAAGTCGGAATCAAATACGCCACTTGTCCACGGGTATCATTGTAAAAATCATCGACCACCCTAATCAGTTGGCTTTTTGGGAACCAACAATACCCGTCAGTTAGGTAACCAACCGAATTGAATTTACGCACCTTGAAACATACGGCCTTGGCGCTTGTTCGGTATGGCTCTTTAGAAAACAGGCTGTAACCGCTTGACATTGCGCCTAATGAGACCCAACGACTAACCAATCCATCGAAACGCGGTTTGTCTTTCATAACGACCCCCAATCCATACAATTTCAGTATACCAGAATAACAGATTTTTTTCAAAAATATTCGGGGAGTTGATTTGGGGATTATCCATGAAACCATGGGGACAATTTACAAAATAAAAAACAACAAATCCAGCAATCAAGCGCGTTCCACGAGATGTTCCACGGACAGGTATCGGCAACCATAGTTTTGGCGTCGTTTTCCAAAAAACACCTATACCACCCATACCACAACGAAATCCAACAACCAAGCATGTTCCACGGGATGTTCCACGATTTTGAGGTGCCGACCCGTTTAACGGACTTGACAGCCCGAATTTTATGTTTACAATACTTTCTGTCAAGAAAAGAAAAGGTATAAACCAAGTTCACTTTATAAACTTCAAGTTACTTAAGATACCTTAAGGTTCTAGTATACTTAAAGTTCCTTAAGTTTAACAGGGCGCATTATGCGCTTTTTTTGTGCCCGTCGTTTTTGTCCAGAATGTTCGTATAAATAATCACAAACACTCTGGTAAAATTCTCGATGTCAAATAATCAAAACGGAAGCCTTTCCGACAGACTTGTTTCTATTCTGGTAAAAAATCAATTACCAGAATTTGTTCGATTTGATTATCCAACCTTTGTTGCGTTCTTGGAAGCGTACTATGAATGGATGGAATTGACCGGCAATGTAATCGAACGAAGCCAGTGTTTGGAAAATTATCTGGATGTCGATACAACCATAGATGATTTCATCACCGCATTCAAAAAAGACTATTTGACCAATGTTCCGGAAAAACTATTTTCCAGCCATGTTAATCAAGACATCGTATTTGTTGGTGGAAGCCTCGAATATGAAATTGACTATGTTGTTACCGATTCAACCAATATCACCGTTTATGCCGATGGAATAAAAATTCCACCAGAAGACTATTCGATTTCCAGTGTTGGTGGTGCGTGTGCCAGTCACAAGTTTGTTATCACATTGGACGGTGCTTATATCGGCGCAACCGAAATAAAAGTCAATATCCAAGAGGACGCGGAAGTCAATGATGCCCAGTTGATTAAAAATATCATTGAATTTTATCGAGCGCGCGGAACAGAAAAATCGTTCAAGTTGCTGTTCCGTATTCTGTTCAACCAAGACATCGAAATCCTGTACCCAAAAGAAAACATCCTGAAGTGGTCTGACGGTAAGTGGCTATCGGATGAAACATCTATCAGGGTAACAACCGAAACAGATGTGGATGGGTTGTTGTATCGCCAAGTCAATATTGTGGAATACAACCCGATACTTGGCCAAGACCAATTGATAGGCAAGGCATCCGTTGAGCGGATTTCAAAGCGAAGTCTCGGAAAATATTATGTGGCTGATTTGTTCTTGACTAACATTATCGGAACAATCAAACCGGCAAACCAATATTTCAATATTGCTGGAACAATCAAACCGAATGTTCGCGTGGTGGCGGACTTCAAGGACATTAACGGCGTTGATGTCCATATTGAAGAGTCCATCTATCCAGTATTGACCGCCATGGATGTCACCGTCGCTGGTGCTTCTTATAATGTCAGCAACACATTCACTATTCCGGATGACAAGACATATGCGTTGTCATATAAGGTGCGAAACTCATCCGGCCATCCACTAAACTATGTTTTCTCTCTTGGTTTGAGTGCCAACCTGATAACTGCTGATGTCGATGTTTCTGTAAACTCCATTCCACTGGTTGCCGGTGTTGACTATACAGTATCCGGCGATAATGTGACTTTTGTCAATGGGTTGTCATATAACGATGTTGTCGATTTCTGGTTGATAGCTACTGGTGCTAAGTGCTCAATCAAGAAAACCGATGGTGCTGGTGCTATACAAAAAATCAAAGTAGAAGAACTTGGTGTTGGTTATATCGACGGATATATCGTAAACATCACATCCATTGGCGATGGTAATGCGCAAGCAGTCACAAGTGACGGTGCGCGATTCCTGTATGACGGTAGATATATCAATGTTGATGGGCACTTGTCCGAGCGTACCATGCGACTACAGGATGGTTTCTATTACCAACAATATTCATATGTAATCAAATCGTCACTGTCTGTTGACCAATATGCGGACGCTGTGAAGCGGTTGGTTCATCCAGCCGGTATGAAGATGTTCGGTCAATTGACCATCGAATCGTGTGCAAGTGCTGCGACGAATTTTTGTAAATTCTATGTTGATGACGAAACCTCTTCTGTTATCCAGATTGTGTCTGGAAACTCACCATGGCATGGGCCAACTTGGGAATCGTTTGATTACATAATGAAGTTTCGCTTCCCAGAAAACTACACTGGTTCTGGTACATACCCAACACAAATTGAATATTTTGAAGACTACGATGTGGATACCATCGAATCCATGTATCCGGATAGTGTTCAATACGCAACTGGTGCCGAGGTGGAGATTGTGATTGCTGTTCCACCAGCCCCATAAATGAACCATAAATAAACCATACGGCAGCTATTTGCGCCATATATGAACCACGGAATAAACCAATGACTGCGATTATTACCAAAAAATCAAAAATCAACAACGCGAAAAATTTCATTGAGTCTTTTTATGAAAAGTCTCCGGACTATATGTACCTGTTTATTGGCAGGAATAGTGCATGGCCAAACGAAGCGGTTCCGCCCGTTCCATTGGACACCGTATACGAAGAAATACAACGCCACACTGAATTGATGGCCGGTAAGAAAATAAATGAGACTGGATTGTCGCTTGTTATTCCGAGACACGACTGGGTAAGCGGAACCATATACGCCGAATATGACGACCAAGACCCGTCACTTTTTACAAAAAATTTCTATGTAATCAACAACGAGTTCGATGTGTTCAAGTGTGTGTCGAACAATGGTGGCGCGGCTTCTACTAACATGCCGGATTCTGGTGATGCCGTTTCTGGGTCAAACACCGGCATGATTGAAACCTCGGACGGATATGTCTGGAAGTTTATGTACAATGTCAATGCACAAATGCAGCAATATTTGACCGCCAACTGGATTCCTGTTCGCGACATTTATTTTGACGATGGTAGCGCCCAAGCAAACCAAAAGTTTGGTGCGGTAGATGGGGCAATTCACCGATACATTGTATTGGATGGTGGTTCTGGTTATACGACTGCTACCGTGTCTATTGTCGGTGTTGGTTCTGGTGCTACTGCAACCGCGACAATTTCTGGTGGCGCAATCACCGAAGTGTTTATTGATGCCGCTGATAGTGCTGGTTCCGGATATTTTACCGAGCCGGTAGTAACCATCGTTGGAGACGGCTCTGGTGCTGATGTGCGCGCCGTTCTTAGTCCTATTGGTGGCCATGGCTATGATGCTGTCCGTGAGCTTGGTGGGCACTATGCGATGGCGTACACCGTGCTTGAATCTGATGAGGGCGGCACTTTCCCTGTTGATTTGGGTGGTGGTGAGGGTGAGTTCCGTGTGTTTGGATTGATTAAAAATCCTCGCTCATCCGTTGATGATGGTCTGTATATGAAGATAACTGGGTTCGACGCGTGTGATATCGCTGTTGGTGATACGCTCGAAAAAGCATCCGATGCTGGCGTCAATGGTACTGTGTTTGGGTTTGATTGGAAGACCCAAGAAATTTATGTTGGCAATATCACTGGCACTTTTGTAGATGGCGATTCGGTTAAAAAATCCGGCAGTGCTGTGATTGGCTCTATCAGTGATTTACAGACAAACTATCCGATGCCTATTATCGCGTCCGTGTTCGAACAAAGTGAATTTTTGGCCGGAACCGGCGATATTTTATATGTCGAAAATAGATTGTCTATTACCAGAAACCTGAACCAAAACGAAGAAGTTCGGTTGGTAGTAGAGTTCTAAAATAACACATAAATAGTTATAACAACGAATTTGGGATACCTAAATGTCTAAACCAAAGACAGATTTTAATGTTGCTCCGTATTACGACGATTTCGACGAAGCAAAACAATACCTGAAACTTTTGTTCCGTCCTGGCTATGCCGTTCAGGCGCGCGAGGGAACACAAATCCAGTCTGTTCTTCAGAACCAAATTTCCCGATTTGCTGATTACACTTTCAATGAAGGTTCTGAAATCCTTGGTGGCAAGACTGTTATTGACTTGGAATATTCGTATGTGAAGCTTCAGTCAATCAGCACAACCATGTCAAACATTTCCCAGTTGTTGTCGACATATACATTAGTGATTACTGGTGATACGACTGGCATTGAATCCGAGTTGTCAAATATCGCGGTTGCTGGTGGCGGTGACCCAAACACTTTCTTTGTTAAATATCGCTCTGGTGGTGCTGCTGGCGAAAAAACATTCCAACCATCCGAACCGCTGACTATTGTTGCATACGAAACCCAAGATTTGGTTGACAATGGTATTGGTGGAGCGACGCCGATTGAAACTCATAGTGCCGTTGTTGGTGCTGCTGGTGATTCGGTTGGGGTCGGTTGTGCCGCGTCTATTGGTGATGGTACTCGTTATGTTGGTGGATTTGCTGTTCTGGTTAGTGAACAGACATTGATTCTTGACAAATACAACAATCGCCCAAGCTACCAAGTTGGATTGAAAATCGTCGAAGAAATCATTGACGAAGAAGATGACCCAACCCTGTTGGACAATGCACAGGGTTCTACCAATTTCACTGCTCCTGGTTCACATCGTTTCCGTGTGCGATTGGTGTTGACAAAATACGCACTGAACGACAATACCGATGAAGATTTTATCAAGATTGTTGAATTGCGCGAAGGTACCGTTCAGCGTGATTACCGCGAATCACAACTGAAAGCGCCTGGTATTGGTAGAGAGTTTGCTCGTCGATTCTATGACCAATCTGGCGACTTTATTATCGACAAATTCAAGATTGATATTCGTGAGCATTTGTTGGAAGGTGGTAATCGCGGTAAGTTCTTGCCGCCACCTACTGGCACCGGCGATGAAACAAAACTGGTTGCCGATTTCGACCCAGGTCGTGCGTATGTAAACGGATATGAAATCAATACCACTGGTTCTGAATTTGTGGAACTGGATAAAGCGCGTGATACTGGATTTGAAAACAATGCTGCCGTGTCTACTGACATGGGATACTATACCCTTATTACCGAACTGACTGGTATTCCTGATATCGTCAACTTCACTAAGGTGGAGTTGTATGAAGGTGACCCAGATTTGCCAGGTGCGGTTCTTGTTGGTTATGCGAGAATCCGCCACTTGGAACCACATGTTCTAAAAGATGGTGACGCAAACGACATTCTTGATTCTGATTCTGTTTGGAGAATGTATGGGTTTGCTCTTGAAATTGTCGCCGCTCCATCTTCCGATGATATTTGGCTTACCGACGGTCAATTCAAGGCGCGTTCACTGACTACCGCCGAAGGTGGTGTGTTTGTAACAAAAGAACCGGCTGCTATCAAAGAACTGCCATTCAAAATTATCGAATCGACATCCGATTTGATTTATTCGACCCGAAGAATCATGAACGGTGTTCTTGTTGCGGATGGTTTGTTGACCAAAGTTGTGCTGTCTGGTCTTCCGTCTGGCGAAGCATTTGCGCCAGCAACACAAGAAAACTACATTTTGCAGTATGACTCTGGGGCATATGTAGACCAGTTCGCAAATATTGCCGGTAATGTGGCAATTGACTCTATTAATAATATTGTGACCATTGGTAGTTTGCAGGGAGCCGTTGGTGACCTTGTGAAAGTAATGGTTACTATCATTAAAGAAACACCACCAGCACCGAAACTGAAAAACCTGACAAACCGAGTTCAAAATTTTGTTTCCCCTGGTTCTGGTAATATTACCCTTGACCGCGCCGACATTTTCCGTGTGAATAGTGTTATTGACGATGTTACATTGGAAGACATTACGCTTAAATATGCAGTTGATGGTGGCCAAAGAGACGGTTTCTATGGTCTTGGTCGATTGGTGCTTCGTGCTGGCGTTGTCGAGCCTACCGGAAATGTTACCGTCAATTACGACTATTTTGCGCATGTTGGTTCTGGTGATTATTTCTCCGTTGAATCATATGACCATATTGGTGGTGTTGATTATGCGGACATTCCATCATATACGGACACCACCGGAAAGATATTCAATCTTCGCGATTGTTTGGATTTCCGCCCACGCATTGACAATACTGGTGACAACTTTACCGCTCCTGGTTCCAGCCGAAACGAAATTTACATTCCAATTGGCCAGATTACTGCGGATACTACCTACTACCTGAGCCGCATTGACAAAATTGTAATGACAGAAGAAGGCGTGTTCCAAGTTATTCGTGGTGAACCCGCATTGAATCCAGTTCCGCCACCAGACCCAAAAAGCGGCATGGTGTTGTATGAACTGTTTATTCCAGCATACACATTCAACCCGAAAGATGTGATTATCAATTATCGTGAGCACAAAGGCTACACGATGAAAGACATTTCCAACTTGGAGCGTCGTGTTCATAACATTGAATACTACACCGCGTTGAACCTGTTGGAACGCAATGTAAAAGACCAATCCATTGTAGACCCAGACACCGGCATCGAACGATTCAAGAACGGGTTTGTGGTGGATGGTTTCACTAACCACAAGGTTGGTGATTTGGAAAACCGTGACTACAAATGTTCGATGGACCAACAGTTTTCTGAAATGCGTCCAGAATATTTTGCGAATGATATTGGGTTGGAATTCAACCCAAGCAAGAGCCAGAAGTTCAAGCAAACAGGAAAAATGTTGTCTGTTGACTACACCGAAACCGCTTTCATTATTCAGGCCAGCGGAACCGGCACTATCAATATTAACCCATTCAATATTTTCAACTGGGTTGGTGGTCGTGTCGAAATGACCCCGAATTCTGATACTTGGAAGTCCGTTAAGTACGAACAACCAATTCGTACTTGGGTTCAGAACGAAGACTACGCGGAAGAAAAGGCCGCATTGTCAACCAAGTTCTTGGATGAACACCCAACCGAACGATTCAATTCGTATTACCACAATGCACCTCAATATGGTTGGTATGGTGCCGACGGAAGCTTCAACTCGCAAGGAACATTGTCGAAGGTAACCACTGGTTGGGGCGGTCCAACAGTAAACGATTATCGTTTGGCATACAATGGATATTTCTCTAGCTGGAACACTATCGGCAAAGACTATCTGTTGTCTGGTTATATCAACCGAATTATTCCAGAAGAAGTAACTACCGTGGTTGGCGACAAGATTGTTCGTACAGACCAAGTTGAGTTTATTCGGGCGAATACTGTTCAGCTTAGTGTGTATGGTCTGAAACCAAATACAAGACACTATGCATTCTTCAATGATGTTAATGTGGATTCGCTTGTCTCTCCTGCCACTTTGGTGAGTAATGACCAAGGCGAAATCACTGCTACATTTACAATTCCAGACCCGACCAATCCACCAAGCCCAGAATATGTGTTCCGTACTGGTGAGAGAATTTTCCGTATTATCGACAACAACACAAACAATGTGTTGGAAGCCGAGAGCTATGCGGAAGGTGTTTACACGGCTGCTGGTATTATCGAATTCAGACAACAAACAATTGAAGCGACGGAAAAACCTCGTGTATACCGCGTACCGTTTACACAGAAGGTGTTGTCTCGAACCGTGAACAATGCGCCGAGTGGGTATAATGGATTCTTGTATGGTTATAACTATGCGTGGGGATTCTATTTCTACAACCAACAACAACAGGGCGACCAGAAAGTTGCATATGCCGACCCATTGGCACAGACTTTCCTAGTGAACAAAACAGGCGGCGTATTCGCAACGAGTATCGACTTGTATTTTGCATCGAAAGACCAAAACATTCCGGTTACGCTGCAAATTCGTGAAGTAGAAAATGGCTTCCCGACACAAAGAATTATCCCGTTTGGCGAGGTGACAAAAAACCCGTCCGCAATTTCTGTGTCCACTGATGGTTCCGTTCCTACCAGATTCACCTTCAGTGCTCCGGTATACCTGAAAGAAGGCATCGAATATTGCTTCGTGTTGCAGACCAACACCGATAAGTACAATGTATTCATGTCCCAAATGGGTGAAGTTGATATCCTGAGTGGACAAGCAGTTACCAAACAATCGCACTTGGGCGTGATGTTGGTATCGTCAAACTCATCCACATGGACTCCGGAACAGGACAAAGACCTGAAGTTCACTATGAACATCGCGGATTTCCAAGATGTCAATGACAATATTGACACTGTATTGGTATTCGACAACAAACAAGTTCCGGCGCAGCAAATGAAGAACAACCCATTCTTTGCCGATACCACTTTCTTGGTGAAAGTTAGCCAACGAAACCATGGCATGGTGGATGGTAGTGAAGTTGTATTGGCTGGAACAACTGCGGTAACAACAGGACCAGCCGTTACTATTGATGGTACTTGGACGATATTCAATTCCGGTATTGACCATTATTACATTGATATGTCGGAGAATGGGCTGGAACTTTTGAATCTTGGTGTTGATTTTGGTGGGCCAGTCGCACAGGCAACTCGCCAGATTCAAATTGATTCGTTGTATCCGTTAGTACAGAGACTTGTTCCGAAAGGTACGCAGGCGCGCGCGTTCGTGCGCATGACTACCGGAAAACAAGTTCCTGGGTTTGCCACAGGCTCATATGTTCGCGATGTCAATGTTTCTCCAATCACAATGGATGAATACACGGACATGAGTCGTCCATATATTGTCGCGTCGGATATTAACGAACTGAACAAACTTGGTGGTCTGAAGTCATTCGAATTGCATGTTGTAATTGGTACTGCGGTTCGTAACCTGTCGCCGCTGGTTGATTCTACCCGCGTAGCATGTAATGCGAAATCAAATCGAATTGAATATTTCTCAGACATTTCTGATGAGCTAACTGCTTATGGTCAGAAGTCTTCTGCGAGATATATCACAAGGGCTATTCCGCTTAACAGCACATCCAATGGGCTTCGTATCCTATTTGATGCAAATAGACCAAACGATTCTGATATTACTGTTTATTATCGCGGAACCAACTCGGATGCGATTAATATCGCGGAACAAGGGTGGACGGAAATGACCGTCGTTAGAAAACCAGGTGTGACCAGCGATAGAACTCGATATGAAGAATATGAGTATGAGGTTGACGATTTGGTTTCAGCATCACAGTTCTCGACATTCCAAGTCAAGTTAGTGATGCGCGCTAGAAACTCTTCTCGTCCACCAATTATTCGCGCGTTTAGGGCAATTGCACTTGGTACATAATGATGTTGAATATTGAAAGGAACCCAGAAAGATTTGCTCCGGTAGAAGGCGAACCAGACTTGGTTCGCGATGTAAAAACCGGAGCAATACTGAACGCAAACAATACCGCGCTTGCCCGCGCGCGCGAGGCCAAGTCTCGCACAATGAAAGACAAAAAAAGAATTGCTGCACTAGAAGAAACAGTATCCAAAATAAATAATGATATGGGCGAAATGAAAGATTTACTGAAAACAATAGCTAATTCGATAGGCAACAAATAATGGCCATTATCACACTACCAATTCCACCGCATGTCCTTAAGTCCGAGTCATTCGATTCGTGGCGCATAAAATTCAATGAAATTATTGATGTGCTGAATAGTATCAGTGGTACAATCAATGCCGAAGACATTGTGTTTGATAATGCGGGCACTTCTTTGGTTGGTGCTGATGTTCAGGCGGTAATCGAGGAATTGGATGATAAGACCCAGCCAGCTACGGCGATAGCACATGGTATTGCCAGACCAACTAACATTTTCGATATCATCACATTGCTAACGACTTCTGGTGCTGCACCATCCGATGTATTTCTTTCATTGGATGACTTTAAGGCATTGATGTTGGGTACCCAAACAGATGTTCCTTTTGATGGGCCTGGATTTGGACAACTCCCAGGAACTCAGGATTATTATCTTGATACATCTAAGTATGCACAATTTTCTGGCGGACTTGAACTTAGATGGGGCATTGCAACCATCCCAGCTTCGGTTTCAAACTATCAAGTTCCTTTTGAGAATTTTGTTGTAAATACGGAAATCAAACAATTTGGACAAACAGAAAACCAGAATGTTACCAATGGACAAACAGTCATAACACTACAAGAAATGTTTGTCGAAGAGGGCGTCAATGAAGTAACAATTGTTTTTGTTGACACAACAACTCTTACTCCGGTAACAATGTATAAAGACAGGGATTTTGAAATTACAGGGGAAGCAGAACTTACCCTGATTGGCCCATATACTGCCGGATTTCCAGACAGTGGTACTATTGCCGTAACCAGAGCGAACCTGATTGTTCTTTCTGGCCCTACGCACATGCAACTTACTCCATTGATTAATGCAAACAATGCCGCCGGTTCCCTTTATTTAAGAAAATACGATATTTTCAGTTTTTATGTTGAAAATACTTTCCCATATGATGTGGAATGTCTTTGGTATGCCATTGGCGGACAGGGCGCTCCGTCTCTCGGAACAACAGAGTATTACCATCCGGCGATTGGCGACGATTCAATTTTTCCAACCACTGCGATGAATGCATTGAACTATGTTCGCATGAGATACTATCAGGATGGGCTTTCTGGTGGATACACAGAACATGTGGTAGGTAAATCGCTACAGATTGATGGTCAGCATAAGCTGAGACTAAAATATAACGGTGTTGGTATTAGGGAAAACGAAAGTACGGCTATTGCTGGGGTCAACCCATTAGTTTCCATGCCAACAATAACAAGCCTTTCTGGGACAACCAATGATGTGTATTATGATGATGGTGTTGTTTCGCCGTATAGATTGAATGAAGGTAGTGATTATGAAATCGTGTCTTCTACTGATATTCAGTTTACTGGAACATATGCCGGTACAATTGATGTATATACCTACTGGGTTGAGTTTTTGCCTGGTGGCATTGTAGACACAGAGGTTATTGCGGTTCTTGCGGCGGACACCTTTGTAACAACCACAACCCTTATATTTGAAGATTCAAATGTATTGGTTGTTACATACGACGATGGTATTCCTGTCGAATTGGTAGAGAATGTTGACTATACAAAAGATGAACTAACACAGACCATTACTCTTACTGCCGCTGCTTTTGGTGCAACTGGCCAGTTTCCCAACAACGGAAATGTGACTGTAGAACAACGAGCGGGCGATAATGGTGCTGGTGTCGTGGAGCTTTTGTTTGGTAAAGAAAAGCAACAAGAATATGATGTTACTTCTGGACAAACGGCAATTACTGTATACGCATATCCTTTGGCACCGGAACCATACAACATGTCTTATGGCCTTACCGATATCATAGAATTTACCTACTATGATAGAGCGGATAATGGTGCTGCTATTAAGTTTGTCGAAGGTGTGGATTTCCAAAGAGAATTGACTGGCGATACCCTAACACTGATAGGAGCATATTCTGGCGGATTCCCATCCAACGGAAAAGCAAATATCAAAATAATTAGAATAGAATAAGGTGCCATATGTTTTATATTTCATACAACCAGACAACCGGAAAAATTGAAGGTATCCTTCCAAAGTCGGCAACCAAAAATGGAATAAAACCAAAAAAACCATTTGTTGTTGTTGATTCTGATTTTGCTGCGGAAATCAAATCCGACATACAATCATATCTGGTTGTTAGTGGTGCGGTTGTTTATGTTCCGGTTGTCCAGAGCCTAGAAAGCATAAAGGCGAGAAAAAAAGCCGAAATAAATTCGATGGCTGATAACATCATGAATTCCATACTACTGCAATATCCTCGTTCGGAAGTTTTTTCTTGGGACAAACAAGAAGCAGAAGCAATTGCTTGGCAAAGCGACAATTTAGCCAGCACCCCATTAATTGACCAAATTTCAACAGAACGAAATATCGACAAAACATTGTTGATAACAAAAATTCTGGAAAAGGCTCTTATGTTCAAACAGTTTTCTGGGTGCATTTTTGGCCAGCGACAAAAACTAGAAGACTTGGTTGATGCGGCGGCGACTGTGGCGGAAGTGGATGCGATTTCGGTGGTGATTATTCCGCCAGCCCCTTGATATGTTTGGGATGAGTTTGTCATAAATAGTTACAAACCATTTTAACAATCAAGGACTGTCATGGTAGACGAAAAAACAAAAAAACCGAAACAGGAAGTTCAGCCATCATCGCCAACCGTAAGTAGTGTTGTGCGAGAATTGAGGCTGGATGCTATATGGAATTCTGTGTTACTGATTACCATCATAACGCTCCTAATCACGACCAGAGAAGAACTGTCCGCCATGATGACGAAAATGGAGTCATGGGACAAAACGATTCAGAAAATTGAAGCGCGGTTGCAGGGGATGTCTACCGACATGACAGATTTGCAAGTTCGCGTAAAAATATTGGAAGAAAAAGAGCGAACACACGACAAAAAGAACGGTAATGAATAATGGCACGAACCAAAAATATTTTTATTGACCAAGGCGCTTCATTCGAAGAGTCTTATATTGCCTATGATAAACTCGACCAAGTAATCGACTTGACTGACTATAATATTCGTGCGCAAATGAAGAAAACCTTCATTGCATATCGCGCCATTGATTTTGTAATAGAAGTTGTCGATGCTGTCAATGGACATTTCAAAATAAAGATGCTGCCAGAAACATCCGATGTGCTTCGTGGTGGCAGATATCTGTATGATATCGAGCTTGAGCACGGCGTAACCGGCGATGTCATTCGTGTTTACGAAGGTCTTGCTGTACTCAATCCACAAATCACCGGCGCAAATCCTTTTGCAACGGTTGATGGATTGAATCTACTAGACACGGGGACGCTACACTCTCATGATAATTTGGACAGCCTGAATTCCGTATTTGCCAAACCTTGGACGGCTGTTTCTAGCGATTATGCGATGGAAAACGGTGACCGGATTTTTGCGGATACAAGTGCTGGTATCATCGAACTAACCCTTCCGGCATCACCAGAAATTGGACACACAGTAGAAATTGTTGATATGAAGGGAACATTCGCAACAAACAAGGTAATTTTGAAAGGCGGTGCGGAAAACATTTCCGGTCAACCACTAGATGTTGATGTTGATGACTCAAACATTAATTTTAGAGCCGTGTATACGGGCGATGTTGCTATCGGCTGGAAACTATTGTTCTAATTGGTGAATACACATGCCTAGCATAAAAGATTTTATTCCAGATATCATGCGGGACGACCAGCGAGCGCTGGAAGTTCCTTATGATGGTGGTGCGAGTGGCATTCCTGCTAGCGATGTACAGTCTGCCATTGACAGTTTGGATTCTCGCGTCGACAGTGCTGAGGGTGTATCACATACCCACACCAACAAGGCTATCCTTGATGTAATTACGGCTGCTTTCACCACAACAGAAAAAACAAAACTGGCCGGAATCGAATCTGGCGCTACCGCCGACCAAAACGCAAGTGAGGTTCCATATAACAATACCACATCTGGGTTGGCCGCTACACAAGTTCAGGCAGCTATTGATGAGGTAGAAGATAGAGTTGGTGTGATAGATAGTACCATCACATCCCAATCGTCTGCTATTTCCATCTTGCAGGCTGATGTGATTTCTCACGAATCCAGACT